>CAZZKI010000268.1:0-2286 GCA_964654785.1 uncultured Solirubrobacteraceae bacterium | reverse complement strand
GAACGATTCGACTCTGAGTGGGCCGACACCCCTTCATGCCGGTGATCGAATCCGATTCGGCGACAGTGAGTTCAGATTCGAGCCATGACGTTACGCGTGATCGAACACTCCGAACGGAGTGACACGGGGCAGGTTCGGCCAGCCAACGAAGACTCATTCCTCGTTCGCTTGCCGCTCTTCGTCGTTGCCGACGGCATGGGTGGGGCGAACGCAGGTGAGGTCGCTTCGCGCGCAGCGGTAGAGACCTTTGCTGAGGGGCTTCCCCCCGGAGAAGAAATTGGGACTCGTCTTGCCGAGGCGGTTCGAGCGGCCAACCGACGGATCAATCAGGAGTCGTCCGAGGATGTCTCTCGCAGGGGAATGGGAACCACCGTCACTGCGGCGCTGGTTGGAGACGACTCAGTGACGCTTGCTCATGTGGGCGATTCGCGCGCCTACTTGATTCGGGCTGGTGAGATCAAACAGCTGACTCAGGACCACACTTTGGTGGATGAACTTGTTCGGCAAGGAAGCCTGACTGAAGCTGAAGCTGCTGTTCATCCGCAGAGGTCAATCATCACCCGGGCGCTTGGCCCAGAGCCGACGGTCGAGGTAGATGTTGAGACTCACCCACTGCAGCCGGACGACCTTCTCCTCCTATGCAGTGATGGCCTCACTGGGATGGTGGCCGAGCAGGAAATGCTCGCCATCCTTGAAGGTTCCAAATCCTTGGCAGCAGGTTCCCGTGCTCTGATTGATGCAGCAAATGCAGCGGGTGGCCGCGACAACATCACAGTGCTGTTGGCTCGGGTCGGCGAGTCCGCCTCACGGCTTGGCTCCGCACTACCTACTCAACGCAAGCCCGTAGTCGGTGGCGCAGCGGCTTCAAGTCCGTCGCGGCGGAAGCGCTCAAAGAAGCCACTCATAGCTCTCGCAACGGTCCTCGCGGTGCTCGCTCTGATTCTTGGCGCAGGCTTGCAGGCCTCCAAGGCAGTGTTCTTCATCGGGACGAACCCGCAGGGGACAGTGACCATCTACCGAGGTCTTCCTTACGAGCTGCCGTTTGGAATGGATCTGTACAGCCAGTGGTACGCGAGTGGCGTGCCGGCAGCGACGGTTCCCGAAGCGCAGCGACAAAGGTTGCTTGACCACCGTCTTAGGTCCAAGCGCGACGCATCCGACCTGGTGGCCAGCCTTGAGCGAGGCGACCTGAACAAGTGAAGGCCCGCAACCGCGAGCTCTTTGCCCTCATTCCCGCCTCGCTTCTCCTAGCGGGTGGGTTTGCAGCAGTCTTCATTCAAAGCGAAAGCAAGATCAGCGACTTGTCGCTCAGTTACGGCGCTGTCTTCTTAGGACTCTGCCTCGCCGGACACATTGCAGTTCGCGTAACGGTCCCCGATGCGGATCCGTACATGTTCCCCTTGGTAGCCGTATTGGCCTCCATCGGCCTTGTCGTCATCTACCGAATTGATGTTGAACTGGCTCGCCAGCAGGCCCAATGGTTCGTCGTAGGACTCATCCTGTTCGCGGCGACGCTGGTCTTCCTTCGCGATTACAGAAAGCTCGAGCGTTACCGATACACGATTGCCGCTGTATCGCTCGGACTGTTGTTGCTTCCGCGAGTTCCAGGGATTGGCCAACAAGTCAACGGTGCCTTCCTCGGTGTTCGGCTACCGGGCGGAATTGTCTTTCAGCCAACCGAGTTCGCGAAGATTGGAATTGTCATTTTCCTCGCTTCCTACCTGCGTGACACGCGACAGGTACTCGTTCAAGGTGGGAGGAAGGTCCTAGGGTTGACGATTCCTCGCCTGAAGCACCTAGGCCCGCTGCTGTTGATCTGGGGTGCGGCGATGTTCATGCTGATCTTCATCCGCGACCTCGGCTCGTCGCTCATGTTCTTCGGCGGCTTCCTAGCCGTTCTTTATGTCGCGACTGGCAAGTTCAGCTACCCGTTTGTGGGGCTCTTGCTCTTCGCTCTGGGAGCTTGGTTCCTTGGCACCCATGTGGGGCACGTTCACGACCGGGTGGATGCTTGGCTTGACCCCTTTGATCCCGTCCTCTACGACCGCCCGGGTGGGAGTTACCAACTCGCCCAATCGCTCTTTGCTCAGGCCGACGGAGGAGTCTTAGGTAAAGGGATCGGCGAGGGGATGATCACCCTTCCAGACGGTGGCCCACTCGTTCCTGCGCCCCAAACTGACCTTATATACGCGGTGATCGTTGACGACCTCGGGCTGACAGGGGCTTGTGGAGTGATCGCCTGTTACCTGCTCTTCATCGCTCGTGGCTTCAAGGCGGCGACGATGG
>CAZZKI010000267.1:0-2290 GCA_964654785.1 uncultured Solirubrobacteraceae bacterium | reverse complement strand
GAACACGCTCAAGCGCAGTGCCGCCCTCAGAACGCTTGGACTCAAGCGTCTGCCCCGGCTCAAGCAGGGTGGGGTACTCCGGCAGCAGCAGCTCAGAGGCTGCTGAGATCTCCTCAGGCGTAAGATCGCCTAGACCGCGCCCAGAGTCAACAGCCAAACGAACGAGGCCGGCTACGACGCCGTGAGCGTCTCTGAAAGGCATGCCCTTACCCACCAGCAGATCAGCCAAGTCGGTAGCCGCGACTAGATCATCTGAGGCGGCCGTCGCCATTGCCTCCTCGTTAAACGAACAGGTGGCCAACATTCCAGCGGTTGCAGCAAGCGAGAGCTCAACAGTGTGAGCGGAGTCGAACAGATGCTCCTTGTCCTCTTGGAGGTCCTTGTTGTATGTCAGCGGCAAGGAATGAAGAACCCCGTGGAGCGCTGACAGATGCCCGACTACTCGTGGAGCCTTTGCGCGAAGCAGCTCTGCTGCATCCGGGTTCTTCTTCTGCGGCATGATCGAAGAGCCGGACGACCAGGCATCCGCCATGGTCACGAACCCGAACTCTTGGCTGCTCCAAATCACTAGCTCGCTGCCAATGCGGGAGAGATGCGTCGCGCAGATTGCATGCGCAGAGAGAAGTTCAAGCGCAAGGTCTCTGTCCGCAACTGCGTCAATCGAGTTGGGAGCAACCGCATCGAATCCAAGCTCCGCCGCCACCATCCTCCGGTCGGTGTCGAAGTTGACTCCAGCAAGAGCACCAGCTCCTAACGGCATGAATCGCTTCGCCTCAGCCTCAACTGCAAGAAAGCGTCGTCGGTCCCGGTGGATCATCCAGAACCACGCCAGCGCGTGATGAGACAGATAGACAGGCTGAGCTCGCTGAAGATGGGTGTATCCCGGCAGCGACCAGTCAAGGTGCTTCTCCGCGAGGCTGAGGACTACCGCTTCCAAATCCTTGGCAGCGTCGGCCGCAGCACGCGCGTGCGCCCTGATCCAAAGCGCAAGGCCAGTGGCAACTTGGTCATTACGTGAACGAGCAGTGTGAATACGTGCACCGCTGTCGCCGATCAGGGCTGTGACACGGCGCTCGATAGCCATGTGAATGTCCTCATCGCTCTGCAGGAACTCAAAGCTTCCGTCCTCAAGCTCGCCCTCAACTTGGTCAAGGGCGCCGATGATTGCCTCACGGTCCTCCCCACTCAGAATTCCCTTGGACGCAAGCATCCGAACGTGCGCTCGAGAAAGAGCGATGTCGTATGGAGCCAGCCGCCAGTCAAAACCGGCTGAGCTGTTCATCTCAACAAAGAGCGGATCCTGGGGATCTCTGAAGCGGGACACAGGCTGAGTCTAGGCAGACAGCGGTTGCCCGAGAGCCTTTGCCAAAGACCTCACAACTCGATCTACTTCAGCTTCGCTCAGACGGGGATGGAAAGGCAGCGCCAGTCCTCGCCGGCCAGCTCTCTCTGTGACTGGGAATTGGCCAGGTTGAGCACCGGTTGCTTCTGCCACGTGTGGCATGAGATGAAGGGCCGGCAGATAGGGCTTGCAATCGATACCGTCGGCACGAAGGCTGTTGATCACAGCATCGCGATCGACACCTTCGGGTACGTCAACCACATAGACAAACCAACCCCTTGTTCCACCTTCCCAACTGGCAGCCGGAAGTCCCAGCCTTTCAATCTCCGAGAGTCTCTCGCTGTAGAGGTTTGCCACTCGGACCCTGTCACTCAACATGCCGTCGAGACGCTGAAGCTGAACGACGCCGATGGCTGCCTGCAACTCGCTCATGCGGTAGTTCCACCCGAGGCGGTCATGGTCCAACCAACCCATGTCGGGCGCTCGTCCTTGATTGCGTTCGCTCGAGATCTGGGCGGCCGTGTCGGCGGAACCGCATGCGACCATGCCTCCTTCACCTGTGGTCATCTGCTTGTTTGCGTAGAAGCCGAACACTGCGGGATGGCCACGGCCGCCGACAGGGATCCCTTCACAATCGACGGCCCCAAGTGCCTCGCAGGAGTCCTGAACAATTGGGAGTCCATGCTTCTCAAGCAGATCCACGCGCGAGGGCATCCCAAAGATGTCCACTGGAAGCAGAGCCTTGGTCCGCTCGTTAATCAAGGTGGCCGCAGCTTCAGGGTCCAAGGTCAGGCTAACGGGGTCTACATCAACAAAAACGGGCTTAGCGCCCGTATAGAGAATGGCGTTGACAGACGCAACAAACGAAAACGGGCTGGTGATCACTTCGTCGCCGGGTCCAAGACCCAGAGCGTTAAGGGCGAGGTGTAGACCTGCAGTACCGGACGA
>CAZZKI010000266.1:0-2290 GCA_964654785.1 uncultured Solirubrobacteraceae bacterium | reverse complement strand
GTTCACGCGTGGCATCAGCGTCGCCTTCACGGGGGTGGCGGTAGCCAAGGTCTTGGGTCAGGTCAAAGTTGAGGCGTTCTGCCAGCAGGCCCGATTCAGCGACAGCTTCTGGGAAATCAGCGAACCGGGCTGCCATCCGTTGCGGGGTTGTTAGAGCGTGGGAACTGTTCCCCCTCCGCTCCGGCTCACACGAATCAAGCGACCTGCCCAGCGAAACGGCCACAAACGCGTCTTGGAGGGGCACCCTGCTGCGGTCATGACAGTGGACGTTGCCAGTGGCAACAGAAGGGACCCGCAACCTGTCGGCGAGTACCGTGAGCATGCGATTCCTGTCCCTGTCGCCTTTGAGCAGCGGTCGCTGAAGCTCGACTCTCAAACGGTCACGGCCAAACACGTCCAACAGCTCACGGGCAGTCAACTCGTCATGGATTCCATGGTTTGCGCAGCCAGTCAGGCAGACCAACCCTTCTGAGTTGGCGAGGACTTCAGCTAGCGCGACCTTGGGTTGACCAACTGGACTACCCGGCCTGCCGTCGCGAGTATGGGAGTGCGCTGCTGTGATGATCCGGCAGAGGTTGCGCCAACCTGCCGCGTCCTCGACCAACAGAGTCAAATGGCGCCCGTCGTCGAGCGTTACCTCAGCCCCATGAATTGCCTTCACCCCAGCCGACTTGGCAGCGTGAGCGAACTCCATCGCACCGCAGAGGTTGTCGTGGTCGGTCAGAGCAAGAGAGCTGTGCCCTCGCTCGGCCGCAGCTGCCACAAGTTCGTCGGGAAGCGAAGCCCCATCGTGGAAGGAGAATGCTGAGTGGGCATGGAGCTCTGTGTACCCACCAGCCATTAGTGGGCCCGCCAAACATCGTCAGGCTGGCGAAAGACAGTGATGCTGCTGCCGCGGTCGTCAACCAACTCCCAGTAATGGCGCTGGATTGGTGATGTCGTCCACCAGCGATCTTCAACCAGCCACCACTCCCGCACAGCCGCAACTGGGCGTCCATCAACTGCTGTCGGGCGGCCGTCCTTGTCTAGCGTGACTGTCACAGGCTCTGGCTCAGCGAGCCTGCGAAGGGCGCCAGGGCGCCTGGTCCTCACAACGCGGTTCCTCATCTCAAACCTCGAATGGAGACAACGCCATGCGGCGTTCTGGCAAGCGTGAGCCAGGCTCCACTTCAACTACTCGCAGAGCTGCGTCAGGCCCGGCCGCTGCTCGAGCCTGTCGGACGGCTTCCTTCAGGCGACCAAGCTTGACTGCGTGTGGTTCCTCAACAAGGCTTGTCTGGTCTGCTGCCACAGGCCCAAAGCGGATGGCTGTGATCCCAAGCGACTTAGGCGGCCCGGTTATACCCGCAAGCAGTGGCGTCAGGGCGATGAGGATCCGCTCTGGATCATCTAGCGCCTCACGGAAGCAGACCTCCTTGCGCCATGTCCCACCTCCATCGAGGTTGGCACTAAGCGCGACTGAGCGCAAAGCCTTCCCTTCCCTTTCCCTGCGTGCGAGCAGTCGCCGGACGAGCAGGTCGAGAGCGTGCTGAAGCTGCTGGCCGCCTGAGGCTTCTGGCAATGCAATCCTCTCCACCAACGGCGGGACAGGACGGCGGGGCTTGAGCCGCCCTTCACGACCTAGCGCAAGCTCGTGAGCCTCAATCCCAGGCCGGCCAAAGCGATCCGCCACAGAGTTTCTGGGCAGGCGTGCAAAGGAACC
This sequence comes from uncultured Solirubrobacteraceae bacterium, assembly GCA_964654785.1. GTDB lineage: Bacteria > Actinomycetota > Thermoleophilia > Solirubrobacterales > Solirubrobacteraceae > WLNJ01. The sequence continues at coordinate 588 of CAZZKI010000266.1, read as the reverse complement.
GAGAGTGAGCAAGCCAAAACGCTCAAGCAGTGGCGGTAGGTGGGAAAGCCCAGGGACAGTGCCGAGTGCTTCCACAGAGAGGCTGGCCAGGAACCGCTTGACTCCGTCCTCCCCGCCGCCCACGACTTTGGCCCTGCGTGGTCGGGCAGCCTCAGCTGCTTGCCGTGAGGCGAATGGCCCCGGCGCCACCCCAACTCTTGCTGGCCCGTCTACACACCCTCTTGCCTTACGGACGACGCGCTCTAAGCCGCCGTGTAGCCGCAGTAAGCCATCCGACTCAAATTGAGCGACGCCAGTCTTCGGAGCGGCCACAAGCGCACCAATGGCTTCCAATGCCACAAGGACCTCCTCCCACGCCTCTGCAGCACCAACTGGATCAGGTGGGACGAGAATCAACTGTGGGCAACGCGACAGAGCTTCAGAGACAGTCATCCCGGCTGTCACTCCGAACGCCCCCGCTGCAGCAGATGCCTGTCCAATGAGGCGCTCACTTGCGTCGGCTGGGGCTAGAGCCAGCGGGTTGCCAAGCAACGGCTCATTGCCCCCGGCCGCGACCTTCAACTCAAACCGCGGGATCAAGACTGTTAC
>CAZZKI010000265.1:0-2309 GCA_964654785.1 uncultured Solirubrobacteraceae bacterium | reverse complement strand
AGATCGTTGACGCCATCCGCCGCTTCACAAGCGAGCACGGCTACCCGCCCACAGTTCGTGACATTGGCGAGGCAGTTGGTCTTAGCTCAAGCAGCACTGTTCATACCCACCTCGCAAACTTGGAGAAGCTGGGCCTGCTCCGTCGTGACCCGACCAAGCCGCGTGCAATGGAGCTTGTTGACCGCGCAGCTCGTGGCGTCAAGGGTTTCGTCTCCGGGCCTGGGCTGCCTGTTGTCGGTTTTGTGGCAGCTGGTGCTCCCACGGTTGCCGAGGAGAACATCGAAGACCATGTCGAGGTTCCAGATCAGGCGGGCGGGCGCCAAGGGGAGTTCATTCTTCGGATCCGCGGTGAGTCAATGATTGACGCCGGGATCCTCGACGGGGACCTGGTGGTTGTGCAGCGCTCCAAAGATGCCCGCGACGGAGAGATTGTCGTCGCCCTTGTGGGAGACGACAGCGAGGCCACAGTCAAGCGTTTCTTCCACGAGGGTGACAAGGTTCGCCTTCAGCCAGAGAACAGTGCCTTGCAGCCGATCATCACTGACGAAGTTGAGATCGTAGGCAAGGTCGTTGGCTTGATGCGCGACATCAGGTAGCCCGTCGCCTGCAACTGCCTTAGAGTGAGTCCATGACTCCATCGCTCTCACTTGACCGTGTCGTAAAGAACTCATACGCACTTCTCCGCAAGCGCCTCGGGCGCCTCGTTGGGATGTCCGCGATGTTGATCGGTACCTATGCGTTAGCCGGCTTCCTGATTGGTCTTGTGTTCGCGATGCCCGCAGGTACAGCCAGGGCGCTTGCCGCTTCGGTTCTGATCGCAGTGGCGATAGTTGGCCTCACCTACCTCACTTATGCCTACAACGCTTCGATCATTCGGATCGTCGAGCTTGAGTGGCACGGCGGTGAGCTCGGAAGCATCACTGAGGTTTACGAGTCGATCAAGAAGCGCATTTGGCCACTCTTCGGAATGAGTCTTTTCGTCGGGGTTGTGACCGTTGTCGGGTTCTTCTTCTTTGTTATTCCCGGCGTCTTCCTCTTGCTGATCTGGTGTGTCGTGGCCCCAGTTGTCGTTCTCGAGGGACTCGGCTTTGCGGCGCTTGACCGCAGTCAGCACCTTGCCAAGGGAAGTAAGTGGGGCGTTCTTGGCCTATTGGCAGTTCTGTTCTGCATCTACTTGGTGGTCTATCTCGTCGTCTTCCTTGTGATCTTGGTCCTGGCCCTGATCTTCAGCGCTGCTGGAGGATCAACAGCAGGTGCCGTCGTCACATGGATTGGTCAGATTGCTGGATATCTCGTCTTTATGCCCCTGGCCGCGATGATCCCAGCGGTCCTTTACTTCGAGCTGCGCGGCATTGAGGGTGGCCTGCCACCTGCTGCCACGCCTGCACCGATAAGCCCCGCTCCTGCCGCGGATCCAACGCAGTCGTTTGTCCCGCCGCCGCCAGCGCCGCCGGCTGATTCAGGCGCAGTGCCGCCCCCGCCGCCACCCCCGCCGCCAAGCGAACCTCAGGTCTAGCCTCAGAAGAACCCCTGCTCGTCCGGGGTTTACGGTTACCTTCGCAGTATGAATAACAACATCACTGTGGGCGGGGTTCTTAGCCGCGCTCTGAACATCTACGGAGACCGCTTCGGGCAGCTCATCGGCATCGCAGCCGTCGTTTTCATCCCGGTCGGAATCCTTGAAGGTCTCGCAGGAGAACTAGGGGCGGTTGGAACGCTCATTTCTTGGGTTGTGTCCGTCGTTGGAGCTGCACTTTTCACTGGCGCAGTCGTTCGCGTCGTTGAGGGTGAAGAGGGCGGACAGGAAAAGTCAATCGGCGACATCTTCTCTTCTCTGGGGGATCGCATCTGGCCACTTGTGTGGGTCGGTGTAGTCGTCGGTATCGCGCAGATCTTCGGATTCATCCTGCTGATCATTCCTGGCCTGATCCTGACGGTCATCTGGGCTGTTTGGCAGCCGGTTGTAGTCATTGAAAATCGGAACTTCGACGCTCTCAGCCGTAGCCGTGAACTCGTCAAGGGCAACGGCTGGAATGTCTTCGGCCTGATGGTTGTCGTCCTTATTCTTGGGCTGATCATCTTCAGCTTCGGAGCTGCGATCGGAGCAGCCATAGGCGGCCTCGTCGGAGCGATCGTCATCACCGTGATCTTCGCGGTTTTGCTCTCACCGATCAGCGGAGTTATCTACGCGGAGCTCTACTTCCAGCTTGCTGGCTCAGGCGATGGTGGTGCGCCACAAGCTCCGCCAGCCGCGGCTCCGCCGGTTCCACCAGCGGCAGCTCCGCCGGTTCCACCAGCGGCAGCTCCGC
>CAZZKI010000264.1:0-2323 GCA_964654785.1 uncultured Solirubrobacteraceae bacterium | reverse complement strand
GCCATTGCCTCAGGCCCCCATGGCTGCCAATCAACAGGGTTTTCAGCGTGTTGGAGGAGGTAAGGCGAGGTTTCGTTGGCGAGGAGGTTTGGCATCAGCCCTCCAACGCCGCTCTGGCAAGAATGTCGACATCGAGCAGCGACGGCTCACCGTGAGCGCGGGCGATAATCGCGCCCACTCGGTTCACGACCATTGCTTCGACTCGCTTTGTTGGAATGCCAGTCGCTTTGCGGAAGGCGTCCACATTTGTATACGCCGTCCAAGTTCGAGCGAGTACATCTGGCACGGCGATGTTGCGTGCCATTCCGCCGTCAATGAATCGGCGCGCCATTGAGTAGCGGGAAGGCAGTACGGGCATCTCAATCACTACGGCATCAAGGTCTTCTTGGTCAAGCGGTGTTCCGGGAACTCCCTCCGCGACGAGAGCATCAATCCAGCGGTCAACCAAGGCCTGCTGATCCTGCAGAAATGCTGCGACCACGATTGTTCGCCGGGCAGGGAGGTCCTCCGGAAAAGACGCAGATTCGCCCAGAAGCGACTTCACCTCGGTTTCGGGAAAGAGGTCCATCTGACGATTGTGGCTGAAGGCGGCTGAAAGCGTAGGATCCCCTCATGGCCTCAGACCGGAAAGCGCACAATGCAGAAGCCGCGCCAGCAGCAGTTGGCCCTTACAGCCATGCGGTCAGCGCGAATGGATTTCTCTATGCCTCCGGGCAGCTCGGCCTTGCACCGGACGGGTCCGGACTCGTACAGGGCGGGGTGGAGGCACAGGCCCGCCAGGCTCTCGAGAATCTCGCTTCAGTGGCAGCAGCTGGCGGAGCGGCACTCTCCGACGCAGTGAAGGTCAACGTCTATCTCGTGGATATGGCCGACTTTCAGGCAGTGAACGGCATTTACTCGGAGTTCTTCACAGGCGATGAGCCACCAGCTCGCGCTGCAGTCGGAGTAGCCCAGCTTCCGCTCGGCGGACTGGTTGAGGTTGACGCAGTCTTCGCGCTTAGCCAGTCGCGATGAAGATCGTCTTGACGTCTGAGTAGGCGTCAAGGGCGTCAGGCCCCAGCTCGCGACCGATTCCACTCTGTTTGAAGCCGCCGAAGGGCGTGTTCACGCGAACCGAACTGTTGGAGTTGATTGAGAGGTTCCCGCTTTCAATCGCCCTCGCGACTCGGAGTGCCTTCGCTCCGTCACGAGTCCAGATCGAACCTGAGAGTCCGTAGATCGAGTCATTGGCGATGCGCACCGCGCTCTCCTCGCAATCAAACGGGATGACCACTACGACCGGGCCGAAGATCTCCTCGGTTGCAACTCGATCAGTTGGGTCAACTGGCGACAGGACTGTCGGAGGAAACCAGTAGCCAGGCCCGCTCGGGGTCTTTCCTTGAATCACTACGGGTGAGCCTGCTGGCACATACGACGCGACGTGATCTCGCTGTTCTGCGGTGACCATGGGACCCATCTGAGTGGTTGGGTCGGCCGGGTCCCCGACTTTGAAGTTTTCGACTGCTGGTTTGAGATAGCCAAGGAATTCATCAAGTGCAGACCTTTCGACCAGAATCCGTGACCTCGCGCAGCAGTCCTGCCCGCAGTTGTCAAAGACTGCTGCCGGAGCGCTGCTTGCAGCTGCCTCAAGATCCGCATCTGCAAAGACGATATTTGCGCTCTTGCCGCCTAGTTCGAGTGTTACGCGCTTGATGGATGCTGCGGCGCGTTCGGCGATTCCGCGGCCAACCTCAGTTGAGCCGGTGAACGCGATCTTCGCAACATCGGGATGCTCTACGAGGCGACTTCCGCAGACTGATCCGGGGCCGACAACGACGTTGAGGACTCCCTCAGGCAGTCCTGCCTCTCTGGCGAGTTGCTCAAGTCGAATTGCAGTCAGTGGAGTCAGCTCCGCAGGCTTAAGGACGATTGTGTTGCCTGCAGCCAAGGCCGGCGCGACCTTCCAAGCGGCAATGGCAAGCGGGAAATTCCAAGGGACGATCAAGCCGACGACGCCCAGCGGCTCGCGGACTGTGACTGCGAGCCCACCCTCCGCGGGGATTGAGTCTCCAATTGGCAGTTCGGGTGCCGTCGCGAAATATCGGAACGTGGCAACAGCCATTGCGATTTCGCCTCGAGCGCCAGCGATTGGCTTTCCAACGTTCTGTGACTCAAGTTCCGCGAAATCTTCAAGTTGGGATTCAAGTCTGTCAGCGATGGCGCGGAGGAGGGCCGACCTCTCCGCCGGCGCGAGGGCCTTCCAGCCCGGCAGCGCGTCCTTAGCTGATTGGACTGCCGCATCCACATCGGCGACTCCAGCTCGAGGCACTGCCGCGATGACTTG
>CAZZKI010000263.1:0-2330 GCA_964654785.1 uncultured Solirubrobacteraceae bacterium | reverse complement strand
TTAAGCCTGGCCCTCAACCGCACCGGGCACGCCGGTGTTGGTCGAGTACTTCGGCTGGATCTTCGCCTCAGGGCGAATCGTCGTGATCGCCTGTGACACAGCAATGGCTGCCTCGGCAAAGCCTGTGGCAATTAGCTTCAGCTTGCCGTCAAAAGTGGTGATGTCACCACAGGCCCAGATGTTCTCCAAGTCCGTGTGCATGTGCGAGTCAACGCCGATCGCCCCCTTGTTGACGTTGAAGCCCCATTCCTTCAGGGGACCGAGCGCAGTCTTGAAGCCAAGCTGCAGCAGCACTGCGTCAGCCTCTTCAATGTGGGGCTCGCCAGCTTCGTCCTCATCACCAACGACTGACAGGTGGACGTGGCTCAAGTTGTCATCGCCCTCGATGTGGCTGATCTCGTAAGGGATCTTCAGCTTGACGCGGCCCTTCTCCACCTCTTCCATTACCTGCGCGACAGTTGCCTCATGGGCGCGGAAGCCGTCACGGCGGTGGACGAGGGTTACTTCGTCTGCAGTGTCCAGCAGGTTGAGTACCCAGTCGAATGCTGAGTCGCCGCCACCGACGATCACGACCTTCTTGCCTTCAAACACGCTCTTCTCGCCGACGATGTAGTGGGCGCCCTTGCCTTCCCATGGGTCCATGTCAAAGCCAGGGAGCTTCTTTGGCTCAAACGCACCGTGGCCGCCAGCGATGATCACTGCGCGGCTGCGTACTTCGCCCTTGTCGGTGTGGAGGACGACAACTCGGTCCTCGCCTTCGCCTTCCCAAGTGACTGACTCGGCTGTGATCTCAAGGTGGACTGGCACGTCGAACTGCTCAACTGCCTGCTCTTTGAGCTGACCTACAAGGTCCTTGGCCATCACCTTCGGGTGGCCGGGCACATCGAAGATCCACTTCTCCGGGTAGAGGGTCGTCAGCTGGCCGCCAACTTCTGGGAGTGAGTCAATGATCCGCACGCTTGCTTCACGCATGCCAGCCCAGAACGCAGCGCTCAAGCCAACCGGGCCGGCACCGATCACTGTGATGTCAAGGACTTCGTCTGAGGGAGGGGCGTCAGCTGTGATTGGCACGGGGCGGGGCCTTTCTTGGGCGGTTAGGAGAGGGGGAGGGCGGTAACTACCTCGCCGTCAAGGGCGCCAAGGGCGCGCTCCAGCGAGCATTCAAGGCAAGTGAAGGTTGGTGTGTCGCGCTCTGTCCACGCGGAGGCCTCAGTGGTCCGCAGGCGGTGGACGAGGTCGAGGAAGTCAGCTGGGTTCTCAGCGCTGAACGTGAGGAGGAACTCTTGGTCGTCAAGCCCGAAGCTGTAGGCGGTGTTGATGTCAACGGAGGGGAATTCCTTGCCGACGTTGATGTGCTCCTGCATGATCTTCCAGCGCTCATCGGGGGCAAGGGCGTACCACTCGCGCTTCTTGACGAACGGGTAGACAAACGACCAGCGGTATGACTCTTCGCGAATCTCAAGGCGGGCCTCGTCGGAGTATTCGCTCTCCTTCGTCATCGCAAGGTAGGAGTAGGCGATGTCTGCCCAGCGCATGATCCCGCTCTGGTTGAGGACAGCGTGGAACTCTTGGATCGTGGCGAGGTTCTCAGCTTGGGTGAGGATCGCCATGTCACAGTCACCGCGCGTGCCAACAGTGCTGAATGCCCTCAGGAGGTGGCCCTCACGGAAGTTCTCGCAGGCGGCCATAAATTCGCGCTTGTGCTGGGCGCGTTCTGCTTCGGGCAGGCCACGCCACTCGGGGCGAACCTTCAGGAACGTGTACTTCACGTAGTGGCGAAATCTGGCTTCCATAGGTTCTGATGATACGCGTGATCCTGCGCCGGCGACCAGCGCAATTTGCACCGGCGCGCCGGGTTACTCGGCGGTTTGCTCGCCCGGTACCCTCACAGGGTGCGCATCGCCGTCCTTTCGCCTTATTCCTGGACGTATCCAGGAGGGGTCATCAACCATGTTGAGGGTCTTGCCGGGGCCCTGATCGAGGGTGGCCATGATGTGCGCGTATTCGCTCCACTTGACCCAGTCGGGACGCGCGCCAAAATCTTGCACAGCGGCGCTGTTCCGCAGGAGCGTCCGGTGCCCGACTGGCTTGTGCCAGTGGGCGGCACCTACGGCATCCCGGCCAACGGTGCTGTTTCCAACTTGATGCTTAACCCTTCGGGGATGACGAAGCTCCGGCGCGAACTTCGCGTGGGCAAGTTCGACATCGTCCATATTCACGAGCCTGTCGCCCCGCTGATTGGCTGGGACTCTTGTTCGGCCCCAGCTGGCGCCCGCGTTGGCACGTTCCACGCTTACGCTGAGAACTCAGCTAGTAACGGTGTGGCAGTT
>CAZZKI010000262.1:0-2333 GCA_964654785.1 uncultured Solirubrobacteraceae bacterium | reverse complement strand
GCCAAGATCGAACGCCTCAAGGCTGGCGAGGTGCCAATTCACGAGCCTGGCCTCGACGAGGTGATCGCCCGTAACAAGGACCGCCTTCACTTCACCACTGACCTTGCCCCAGCTCTCGAAGCTGCGCGCCTCCTTTTCGTAGCCGTCGGCACTCCGCCGACTCACTCAGGTGACGCTGACCTCTCAGCCGTCAACGCTGTAGTGGACGCCATGCCTGCAAGCGACAGGCACGCGCTCGTAATGAAGAGCACCGTTCCCGTCGGCACTGGTGCGACAGTGAAGCGCAAGTTCGCTGAGCAGGACAAGGGTTTCTCTTATGTCTCCTGTCCAGAGTTCCTTAAAGAGGGCTCAGCACTCAAGGACTTCCTCCACCCAGACCGAGTCGTGATCGGTGACGATGGCGACTGGGCTGGCGAGGCTGTGTCAGAGCTTTACGCGCCCCTGAACGCTCCGATTATCCGCACCGACATCGCCTCGGCTGAGATGGTCAAGCTCGCAAGCAACGCTTTCCTTGCCACCAAGATCTCGTTCATCAACGAGATCGCAAACGTCTGCGAAGAGACTGGCGCCGATGTTGTTGAGGTCGCGAAGGGCATGGGTTACGACGAGCGCATCGGTTCAGCCTTCCTCCGCCCAGGTATTGGCTTCGGCGGCTCATGCTTTCCAAAGGACGTGTCAGCTCTCAAGCAGCTCGCAGGCAACTCCGGTTACCACTTCCAACTTCTCAACTCTGTCATTGAGGTCAACGAGCTTCAGAAGCGCCGCGTCGTTGGCAAGCTTGAGAAGCACCTCGGAACTCTCATCGGCAAAAAGATTGCCCTGCTTGGACTTGCCTTCAAGCCGGACACCGATGACATGCGGGAGGCGTCATCGCTGGTCCTTGCCGCGCGCCTTCAAGCCGCAGGTGCCGAGGTAAGTGCCTTTGACCCAATCGCCGAGGAGGCAGCCCGCCCGCTGCTTGGCGGAGTAGAGATGTCCGACTCAGCAATGGATGCAGTCAACGGTGCTGATGCTGTTGTGCTCGTCACCGAATGGTCTGAGTTCAAGGACCTTGACTGGTCGGCAGTTGCTTCGTCGATGTCGGGCAACGTGATCATTGACGGTCGCAACCACCTCGATGGCGATGCAGTGCGCGCAGCTGGCCTCGCCTATGAGGGCGTTGGCCGCGGCGGGTCGTAACTCACGATGCAAGCACTGATCCTCGCCGGTGGGGAGGGCACTCGCCTTCGCCCGCTCACGCTGACTGTCCCCAAGCCTGTCGTGCCGATTCTTGACCGCCCGCACCTGGTTCACATGGCTGACTGGCTCCGGAAGTTTGGCGTTGACGACATCGTCCTCGCTTGCGGCCACATGGCAGACGGGATCAAGGAAGTCTGTGGTGAAGGCGCCAGCCTCGGAACTCGCATTCGCTACGTCGAGGAGCCTGAACCACGCGGTACAGGCGGGGCGGTCAAGGAGGCTGAAGCACTTCTCGAAGATCGCTTCCTTGTCCTCAACGGCGACATCCTCGCCGACTTGGACCTTGCTCCCCTGATTGCCCACCACGAGCAGTCGGGAGCTGCCGCCACCATCGGTCTTATCCCGGTTGACGACCCGTCCGCCTATGGCGTTGTCGTTACTCAGGACGACGGCTCGGTTGAAGCATTCATCGAGAAGCCAAAGCGCGAAGAGGCTCCAACGAACCTGATCAACGCTGGCGTCTACGTGATGGAGAAGAGCGTCCTTGAGGGCATCGCTCCCGAAACCAATGTTTCGATTGAGCGAGAGACCTTCCCGGCCCTGACTGGCAATGGCCTTCATGCCCTTGAGGTGGACGGCTACTGGCTCGACATCGGTACTCCTGAGCGCTACCTGCAGGCCCACTGGGATCTGCTGGACGGCACGCTGGGTGGCGGCATGGGCTTGGAAGGCGGGCCGGGCGGAGTAACCCTCGGCTTTGACTGCCAGATGGATGGTGAGGTCACCGGTCCGGCTTGGCTTGACGACGAAGTTGAAGTTGCCGCAGGCGCCAAGATCGGTCCTAACGCAGTGCTTGGCGCCGGCTGCACAGTTGGCGAGGGCGCCGAAATTGCGAACTCGGTACTTCTCGCAGGAGTCGCCGTCGGAGCGGGTGCGAAGATCCAAGACGCAGTGATCGCAGCCAACGCACACATTGGAGAGGGATCAACCGTGGGCCCTGACGCAGTCATCGGCCAGAGTGCCGAAGTCCCAGCCGGTGAGACTCTCGACGCGGGCGCTCGCATCCCCGGAGGGAAGGCTTGATGCCAAGTCTTGACGCAGCATCGATCAAAGCGATTGACGCGAGCAACATGGCCGCGGACATCGCGGCAATG
>CAZZKI010000261.1:0-2365 GCA_964654785.1 uncultured Solirubrobacteraceae bacterium | reverse complement strand
CGATGCTCGGCCTCCCTCCGTTCGTGGAGCGCTGGCCCGCGCAGATCACCGAACCTGTTTCGCTTCGTAACCGCGAGCAGGCAGTGCGGGTGACTTTGAGTCCTCAGACCGACGGCCCGGCGCTGGCAACTCCCACCGGAGCCCAAGGCTCCCACCGAACTGCTTCGCTAGCTGGAGCGTGGGGAGTCGCGATGATCCCGCCCGGCGAGGGAGACCTTGCAGCGGGCGAGCTCGTTGAGGTAGAGCCGTTGCCCTAGGAAGCTTCGACGTACTTGACGATCCTGTTCGTCAAGTTCGTCAATGCCTGAGTCGGCTCAGTGCCAGCAAGGGGTCGCTCTGCGAGCATCTCCTTGAGGCGCTCACCAAGCTCCTCGTCCTTGCGGGCGGCAAGCCGTGTCGCTACTTCTGCCGCTCTGCGAACGATGTGTGGTTCAACAGTCCAAAGAGTTTCAAAACGGCGCTGTGGGTCACGCGGGCCACCTCGGCCGTCGTCACCTGGCATCTCCCAAGCAAGCAAGGTGGCGCAGTAGCCAGGCGAATCAATGATCACGCACCACTCGTTACCAAGAGCATCTTCCTGCTCGATCGGAATCTCAACTGGCTTTCCGGGGCCTTGGTCCTTTACCTCTGCAAAGTCGGCGAATACGACTGTCGCATCAGCCCTGCGAGCGATCTGCTTGTAGCGCTGTTCGACTGGGCGGTAGAAGGCCTCCTGCTGGAATGCTCCAAAACAGATTGGGCTGGTTCCTTGCGCAAGCGCCTCATGCTCCATGGCCCGCGAGAGAGCGTGAAGGGTGCTCTTACGCAGCACCTGAGGCTGCGGAGCGCCGTCGGCAGTCGCAACTGCTGCATAGATGCTCGGTTCTGCTGGAACATCGCTGGTTACCACGCGCTCAATCGCGGCTGGGACAGACAGGCCTCGCTCGCGGTAGGCAAGGACTGCCTTAATTTGAGCGATGTCCTCATCGCTGAAGAGTCTGTAGCCACTGTCAGTTCTGTCCGACTCAGGAAAGTCGTGACGGTGCTGCCACATGCGGATGGTGGACGCCGACAGCCCTGTCGCATCGGCGACGTCTTTGATTGTGTGATTCCTAGGCATGGTGGACTCCTTGAGTACGCAATTCGCGTCTATGAGGGTTCACTCCTGCGCCGTGCTGGCACATTTGGCCCAGCACCCCGAAACCGTTGAATTAACAATCCGTTGGCACGTGTGGCAGGCTGGTAGTCCGCCCATGAGTACTAACGCCCCATTAGTCACGCCAGAAGTCTCAGATGTCGTTGACGAGACGAACATGCATAAGGACGGCTCAGTCCGTTCAGTTCAGACCGCAACCGTCGAGATGCCCGCTGGCGAACTGGAGAAATTGTGGGAGCCGACTTACATTGAGCGGCTAGCCCGGACCTACTGGCGCTACCTCACCAAGTTCACTCTCGGCCTGGTTCGAGTGAAGTACCGCGAGGACGGCCGTGAGGTTGTTCTCCTCACCCGCCCTTTCAAGCTCCTCTCCTTTCATGCTCCCGAGTACGAACTTGGGGTTGACCAGTCAAGCGTGACCTGGCGAATAGCCGGTGGAATTCTCGTTGCCAAGAAGGGCGAAGGTTGGCTAAAGATTGGGGTTCGGCGCCTTCCAGCTTGGGAAGGCACGCCTCCTGGCAAGGCGAGGATCAGAGTTGATGTGGAAGTCAGCAACTTCTACCCGCGGATCGCGGAGTCAATAAGCAGCCGCCTCTACCAAGCCACGCAGAGCCGGATCCATGTGATCGTCTGCACTCGATTCCTTAAATCGCTGGCACGCGGCGATCTTGAGCCCAGTGTCGCTGGGCGCTTCGCTGAAGAGTCTTAGATCGCTGGCCTAGCGGCCGGTCAGAGCTGAGAGCTTCTCCATGTTGTGGACGCCTTCAATCCGGCGCACTGTGCCTGTCTTGGAACGGAGCACAAGGCTGTCAGTGACAACGCGACCATCGGGGCGAGTTACGACGCCGTTGAGGATCTCTCCCTTGGTAACGCCAGTCGCTGAGAAGAACACTTCAGAGTCAGCGTGAATCAGGTCAGTCTCGGTGAAGATGCGGGTGACGTCGTGCCCTTCGGCGATGCCAGCGTCGCGCTCCTCGTCTGTGCGCGGCCAGAAGCGAGCGCGAAGCGCGCATCCGCTTGCACGGGCCACAGCGGCGCCGATCAAGGTCTCAGGCGTACCGCCAACTCCCATCAGGAGGTCAGCGTCGTTGTTCTCATCAGCTATCAGGAGAACTGGGGCGATGTCGCCGTCGAGAATGCGGCGAACTTTTCCGCCAACGCCGCGGATACCGGCGATCATCTCTTCGTGCCGGTCGCGGTCTAGAACGACAACCGTCGGGGAGCTGCCTT
>CAZZKI010000260.1:0-2373 GCA_964654785.1 uncultured Solirubrobacteraceae bacterium | reverse complement strand
CCAACTCGTTCAAGCAAGTACTACGAGTACAAGGGTGTCTGCAAGGCGATGACAACCTTTGATGCCGGTCTCCTCGGCTCGAAGGGGTCAGACCCGTCACGCGAGCTGACCTTCTACGAGACAGTTCACGGCCCAGTAAGTGGCACCGTGACAATTGATGGCGCTCCGTACGCAGTTGCTAACGCCCGCGCAAACCGCGGCCGTGAGCCATACAGTGCGCTCGCACTTGCTGACCTCACGCTCAACAAGGTCAAGGACTCCAAGACCTTCTTCAGCACGGCCAACAAGTTCGACACCACATTCAACTGGCACTACGTAGACAGCAAGAACATCTGCTTCTTCTCATCCGGCCGTCTGCCAATTCGTGCCGCTGGCCTCGATTCGGCATTCCCAACCTTGGGAACCGGCGCATACGACTGGACGGGCTTCATCAGCCAGAACGCGCACCCTCACGGCTGCAACCCGAAGGCTGTTTCAGGGGACAAGGCATCTGACCTCATCCTCAACTGGAACAACCACCCTGCAAAGGGCTGGGGAGCTGCTGACGATGAGTGGGGCTACGCCTCAACTCACCGCATGATGCTGTTCCAGAAGCTGTTCCGTAACACCCGGTCGGGTGGTAAGACGCTCAATCTCAACGATGTTGTCGGCGTCATGAACCAGGCTGGCACCCAGGACACGAGCGCAGTTAACGCTTGGCCGAACATCAAGCGCGTACTGCTTAGCGGCACAGCAAAGACGATCGCTACAGCTGCGCCTGACTCAGCCACGGCTTCGTTCACTCAAGCAATTGACACATGGGTGACAACCCACGATGCAAGCCGACTTGACTCGAACCTCGATGGTTCGTTTGACGAGCCAGGAGTTGCAGGTTGGGGTGTTGCATGGCCCAAGCTGTTCGAAGCCATCGTTGAAGGACGCCTCAGTTCCGACCTGGCATCGGCAGTCATCAGCCACGCTGGTCGCGGCGACAAGACCAACAACGGCGCAGGTACCGGCTTTGCCAACAAGGACCTTGGCCGTCTCCTCGGGGACACGTTCAAGAGCTCTTACAGCCAGACCTACTGTGGTGGTACAGGCGGCCTTGCGGCTTGCCGCGCTGCCCTCTGGTCCGCACTGCAGACTGCTTCAGGCCTCACTTCGTCTGAGAATCCTGCAAGCCAGCGTGTCCACTTTGGTCCGCTGTACCCGAACGATCCTGCCACCGGCAGCGAGTTCACAATGCGCTGGGTCAACCGCCCAACGTTCCAGCAGGCTGTTTCGTACAGCAGCCACCGCAAGTAGCGGCAAAGCAAGATATGTAGGGAAGAGCCCCGGTTCCTTAAAGGACCGGGGCTTTTTCTTCGCTAATCTCGCCCCAACCCCAACTTAGGAGTTGAGAGTGTCAATCGAGTTGCCAAAGGTTGCAGTAATCGGAGCAGGTTCATCCGGAATCACCGCCCTCAAAGGTCTTGTAGATCGAGGCTTTGATGTCACCTGCTACGAAGCGTCAGACCGAGTTGGTGGCAACTGGGTGTTCGGTAATCGCAATGGCATGAGCGCTTCGTACAAGTCGCTCCACATCAACACTTCGCGTGAGCGCATGGAGTATTCGGACTTCCCGATGCCAAAGCATTACGCCGACTTCCCGCACCACAGCCACATCGCTGAGTACTTCGACAACTACGTTGACAACTTTGGTCTGCGCGACCGCATTCGGTTTGAGACAAAGGTCTTAAGCGCGGAGCGTGGCGAAGACGGTCTTTGGACCCTGACCGACGACAAGGGCGGGGTAGAGCAGTACGACGCACTGCTTGTAGCCAACGGCCACCACTGGGATCCGCGCTGGCCAGAGCCAGCCTTTCCAGGGAGCTTTGATGGTGAGGTAATCCACGCCCACCAGTACGAAGACTCGGACATCCTTCGAGGAAAAAAGGTTGTGGTTTTGGGCATGGGCAACAGCGCTATGGACATCGCAGTAGAGGGGTCCTATGTGGCCGACAAGGTCTATCTCGCAGCCCGTCGTGGCGCGCACATAATTCCGAAGTACGTCTTCGGGAAGCCGCTTGACCAGGTGCTCAAGAACGACCCGCGGATTCCACACAGGATTCGCCAGAGGCTGTTCCAAGCTGTCCTACGGACCCAGATCGGCAAGGTTGAGGATTACGGCCTTCCAAAGCCCGACCACAAAATCGCCGACGCTCACCCAACGATCTCCGACCACATCCTTTCGCGGATTACTCACGGTTCAGTCGAGGTGAAGCCGAACATCAAGGAGCTGAAAGGCAACAAGGTGATCTTCGAGGACGGCTCTGAGGTAGAGGCCGACCTGATCATCTACTGCACTGGTTACAAGGTCACATTCCCGTTCTTTGACGAGGACTTCATCTCAGC
>CAZZKI010000259.1:0-2384 GCA_964654785.1 uncultured Solirubrobacteraceae bacterium | reverse complement strand
GTGGACGATTGGGTTGGTGAAGGAATCGCAGCAATCGCAGAAGGCCAACCAGTGCCGCAGTTCGTAGTACCGGCATGAGCTCCGGCTTCGTAATTCTCTTCTGCCTGGGCGCGAGCTTGATCGTGATGACCGGCCTCTGGGCCGTCAGCCTTGCTCTTGAAGACTCCTCCATCGTGGACATCTGGTGGGGAACCGGCTTCGTGGTGCTCGGTTGGACAGCCATTGCACTGACAGGCCACCATGACTTTGCGCAGGAGGCTGCGCTGGCAATGGTGACAATCTGGGGGCTACGCCTAACGGTCCACCTTGGCCGACGAAACATTGGGAAGGGGGAGGACCCCCGCTACACGGCAATGCGAGACAAGGCCGGTGATTCGTGGCCAGTGCGGAGCTTGTTTGTCGTGTTCTGGCTTCAGGGGCTGATCATGTGGATAGTTGCGCTGCCAATGCTCGCCGCTGTTGCGTACGACTCCGACTACACGCTTTGGCTTGTCCTGCTCGGCATCCTGATTTGGGCGAAGGGACTCTTCTTCGAAACAGTCGGGGACTGGCAGCTTGAGCAGTTCAAGGCTGACCCGTCCAGCAAGGGCCAAGTCATGGACCGAGGCCTGTGGAAGTACACACGCCACCCCAACTACTTCGGCGACAGCCTCGTCTGGTGGGGGCTTGGCCTAGTCGGCTGCTCGGTAGGCGCGTGGTGGGCTCTGGTCGGCCCCGCGCTGATCACCTTCATGTTGGTCCGCGTCAGTGGCAAGGCAATGCTTGAGCGCGGAATGAAGAAGACCCGGCCCGGCTACGACGAGTACGTCGCCCGGACCAGCGGCTTCATTCCATGGTTCCCGAAGAAGGACTAGGAACCGTCAGCGAGGCGGGCGACTCCGCCGATCAAGCCCATGTAGAGAGCATGGTCGGGGCCAATGTGAACTGCGGCGTAGTTGTTGTTGAAGTGCATCACGCCTGTGCCTGCGAACTTGCTCCAGACCTGCTTGCCGGTTGATGCGTCCACTGCCGTCCAGAACCAAGCATCCGCCTTGTTGGTGGTCTTTGGCTTGGTGTAGAGGTACAGAAGTCCATTACCGAGGCTGACCTTCGGGACAAGGGTCGGCGCGGACAGAGTCGTGTTCTTCCAAGCGACCTTGCATGTCTTGCCCTTATTGGTGACGTCAATCTTCGTGACACCAGGCTTCGTGGTGCTGCCACCGCCGACGTAGTACGGGTTCACATAGCCGTAGTTGTTCTCCACAATGAGGCTGGACTTGGTTGAAGTGCCCCAGCCGATGAGAGAGTTCTCAGTCGCGCTGGCACCCTTGGTGAACACAGGCACCTTGCAGGTCTGCGCGCCAGTGAGCGAGTTGTAAACAACGACATTCATCGGGTCTGCGTTGTCGGTGATTGCAACAAGGTTGCCCGGGAGAATGGTTGGCGTGGTGCCAGAGCCAGCATTAACCTGGCTGGGCTTGACGATGCCGCTATTGGGGTAGACGGTGCGCCAAAGCTGGTGAACAGTTCCGCCCTCAGTATTGAACTTGTACTGGGCCTTGTCGCTGACGATGTAGACACCGTCTTGGGCGATCGTGAATGAATTCTCGATCTCCTCGTTGAGAGTGATGCTCTGGATCGCTCCGGTTGAGCGGTTGATCCAGCCGACCTTGCCCTTCGTCTTGCTGATGAACCAGTAGTTGCCGCTCCAGTCGGGAAGGGCTGAGGAGAGGCGCTCACCGTAGTCAAGGACGCCTGTCAGGTCATATGTGTTCAGAACGTCGAAGCTGGTGCCGGCAGAGTTGAGTCCGAACACCCGAAGCTTGCGGTCATTGGTCGACACGACTGCGTGGTCTTGGTGGTCTAGGAAGAAGTAGCCGCCCCCAGTGAAGTCGTTGAAGATGTTCGTGGGCGCTGGGCCTTCGCGACCAGGCAGTGCGTATGACGCGATCAGGTCAAGCGTCTGTGCATTGAACATCCGCAGGGTTGGGGTGCCAAGCGCGCTTGGGCAGACGGTGACGATGCGGCCTTGACTGTCAAAAGTGATTGACGCGCAGAGGCCTGGAAGTTCAACCCCAAGGTTGTTAGTGGTCTGCACAAGGTTCTTGCCGAGCGGGCCAGATGTCGTGTAGGTGTCCGTCATCCACGAGTCGCCGTGGATGTTCGACTTGCCGTTGGGGGCCATGTAGGGGTTCTGTGGGACGGCCGTTGAGGTGAGCTTCTTGGCAGTCCAAACCTTGCCCGTAAAGGCAGGCAGATTCGAAAGCGGAGCCTCGTTCTGAATTGGAGTTACCGCGGCGCTGGCTGCGCTGGGCAACATTGCGACTGACGCTGTGGCCAAAACGGACGCTGCAACAAGACTGCGCTTCACCTGAATCTCCCCTGTACGAGTACCCCTTCAGAGT
>CAZZKI010000258.1:0-2398 GCA_964654785.1 uncultured Solirubrobacteraceae bacterium | reverse complement strand
TATCTGGTTGAAATGCGCCACATATTGATGCGAAGTAGTCCCTTGTCCGGAAATCGTCGTACAGTGAAGGCATGAACCAGCAGCGAGCAGAGTCATATCTGAAGGTGATGGCAGTCCTCGATTCGGAGGGCGGAGTCACTTTGCGCCCTGATGAGACGGCGACTCTTCGTCACGCTGCCGACGTTCTCTTCTTTGATGAAGATGGGCGTAGCGAGGCGATGGATTCAGCCAAGGAAGTTCTTGCTCGGGTCGTTGAGAGCGAGCGCTGGGCTGAGGACCGCGCTGATCGCCTTTCCAGCGACCTTGACGGTTGCGGCGCTCTAGTCAGCGTTTAGTCGCTAGCTAGTTCCGGAGGAACCGAAGCCGCCGTCACTGCGTTCGGAAGCTTCGAGGCCTTCCGTCCATTCAGGAGTGGCTTGCATAAAGGCCACGATCATCAGCTGTGCGATCCGGTCGCCAACCTCCACTACAAAGGATGAGGCCGCATCAGTGTTGTGGAGGATGACTCCGATCTCGCCGCGGTAGCCGGCATCTATCAGGCCAGGCGAGTTAACGAGCGTTATCCCGTGGCGAACCGCAAGTCCACTCCGTGGCAATACCAATCCCCCGTGTCCCGCTGGGATCTCTACCGACAAGCCAGTCGCAACTAGAGCCCGAGCCCCAGGCTGGAGCTCGACGGATTCCACAGACGAAAGGTCATAGCCTGCATCGCCCTCGGTTGCCTGCGCTGGCAGCTTCGCCTGCGGGTGAAGTCTCTTGAACTTAAGTTGAGTCATCGTGCTTAGTCAACCGCATAACGGGACCACCGAGCAGCCACATCTGGCCGCAGCTTGGCAGTAACGCGAACTCCCGTAGGGCCGTCCTCACGTGTTAGGTCGCCGGCGACTCGGTGCAGCTCCGCGAGAGATGCCCCGTCCGCGTACGGAATCTCCAGCGTTACCTCGACGAGTCGAGTGCCGATGGAGGCCGCAACGGCGTCGAGCATCGCTTCGATCCCCTCCCCCGACTTCGCGCTCACGAGGATGGCAGTTGGATCAGCCATCGTGAGGTTGAAGCGCTCGTCCTCGTTGAGAAGGTCAATCTTGTTAAGTACTCGGATCCTGGGCATGGTTGTGGCCCCAATCTGCTCGAGAGTTGCTTCCACAGCTAAGCGGCGCTCAGTTGCTTCCAGATCGGGTTCAGAGGCATCTTCAACAACAAGCAGCACGTCCGCCTCAAGCGTCTCTTCCAGTGTGGCTCCGAACGCGTCGACCAGTTGGTGCGGAAGCTTTCGGATGAAGCCAACTGTGTCGGTCATGACGTATGCCTTCCCCAGGTGCTCAAACTGACGCGTAATTGGGTCAAGAGTGTGGAAGAGCTCGTCCCGCGTCCCAAGTTCTGAGTCCGTTACCGCGTTCATCAGGGAGCTCTTTCCGGCGTTGGTGTATCCGACCAAAGCGACTGACGGAATAGCTGACCGACTCCGCTCCGTTCGCATCAAGCTCCGATTCGCTTGAACCTTTTTGAGGCGGCGCTTGACTTGGCTGATCCTGTCACGTGCGAGCCTTCGGTCCGTCTCGAGCTGGGACTCACCGGGTCCGCGTGTGCCGATACCGCCGCCCAGACGCTCCAAGTGGGTCCAGAGGCCTCGCATTCGGACGAGGTTGTACTCGAGCTGCGCCAGCTCCACCTGCAGCTTCCCTTCGGCGCTGCCGGCGTGAAGGGCGAAAATGTCCAAGATCACTGCAGTCCTGTCGAGAACCGGCTTCCCGAGCTCCTTTTCCAGGCTTCGCTCCTGACGTGGGGTTAACTCGTCGTCAGCCACGACAAGGTTGGCGTCACTCGCCGTTAATTCTTCAGCCAAGTCCTCGAGCCTGCCCTTGCCCATGTAGGTGTCAGGGTGTGGCTCATCCCGATTCTGCGAGGCCCTGCCTACAGTCGCGGCTCCGGCGGTGCGAAGGAGTTCCTCAAGCTCATCCAGCCCCTCTGAATCGGGCGGACCCGAATGGATGAGAAAGGCCCGCTGGACTGCCCGCCGCGTGTCAGGCACAGAGGGCCCGTGTCTCCTCAGGAGCCAAGCGCTGAGATCCGGTCAACTGCCTCAGTGAGCCGATCATCGGGGGTTGTGAGGCTGATCCGAAAGAAGCCTTCCCCATTGGGCCCGTATGCACCGCCGGGGCTGATAACGACTCCAGTGGATTCCAGGACGTGCTCACAATAGTCAGCAGCTGTCTCAAAACCCTCGGGGATTGGTGCCCAGATGTAGATGGTGCCCTTCGGTGCTGTTACGTCTACGCCGGCCTTCTTCAACGCTTCGCACACGAGGTCGCGTCGTCGGGCATATAGATCGCACATTTCTGCGACATCCGCGCGTACATCCTTTTCCAAGGCTCGAGCGCCAGCGAGTTGGACAGCGTCA
>CAZZKI010000257.1:0-2401 GCA_964654785.1 uncultured Solirubrobacteraceae bacterium | reverse complement strand
GTTCCGAGGACGTTCAGCACATCCATGCCACCAGGGTTTGAGCGGCGTCGAGTCTTGTGCTCTGGCGTTGGAGTTTCGTCAGTTGTGCTCATGCGTTCACCACAGGCTTGCACGGATCCGCCTTGGCAATCGGTGCGACCAGCCCAAGGCGCTGTGGACTCACAAGTCGTTGCCTCAGTCCATGCTCGGAGGCGAACGCTTGGCCAACCCTGTGGCGGAGGCAGGCAACTCCAGCTTCACCGCCTTCCTTCTCAATCGAAGTCATCTCAACCCCGGGCAACCCGCAGGGAATTACAGCTTGGAAAGTTTCAAGGTCGTTGTCGCAGTTGATCGCAAACCCGTGAGTAGTCACGCCCTTCTGGACGTGGATACCAATTGACCCAATCTTCCTGTCCTCACACCAAACTCCGGTCAAGCCATCGCGGGTTTGGGCTTCGACGCCCGACTCAGCAAGCGCGGTGATGATCGCCCGCTCCATCTTGCGGACGAACTCAGTGACGTCGGTTGTTCGCATGATGGGGTACCCGACCAGTTGCCCCGGCTCATGGCAGGTGATGCGACCACCTCGGTCGGCGTCATGGACTGCAATACCGCGCAACGAGAGCTGTTCGCGGCCCGCGGGAATCTCGGATTCCTCAGCACGCCTTCCAAGCGTCACAGTCGGTGGGTGCTCAACGAGCAACAGCGTGTCTGGGATCAGCTCTTGCTGACGTAAGTCGCGGACGCGTTCCTGCATGGCAAGGGCATCAACCCAAGGCACCTCGCCGAGGCGACAAGTCCAGAGCTCTCTGCTGCCTTCACTCATCACTGATGAGGATGGCAGACTCACGCCCAGTCTCCTAGCCGAGCAACGCGGCCGGTGCGGCAAGCCTGTCGTGCACCGACTCAAGGAACTTGGCCGCCGGCGCCCCGTAGACGGCTCGATGGTCCACTGCGAGGGTCAAAGTCAGGACGTGGCCGGGCACAACTTCACCGTCGCGGACGACGGGCACCTCGCGAAGTCGGCCGACGGAAAGGATGGCTGCCTGCGGCGGGTTGACGACCGCAGTGAAGGTGTCAATGCCGAACATCCCAAGGTTTGAGACTGAGAAGGTGCCACCGGAGAGGTCTGGTGGGGTGATGCTGCCATCGCGAGCCTTTGACGCAAGAACTTGGGCCTCCTCGGCGATCTGGTGCACGTCCTTCTGGTCGGCATCAAAGATCACCGGCACGACAAGCCCGTCGTCTGTGGCCACCGCAACTCCAATGTTGACTCGGGCGTACTCCTCAAAGGCACCGTCACGCCAAGCTCCGTTGACTGCTGGGTGTTCGCGGAGCGAAAGGGCGCAGGCCTTCACGACCAAGTCGTTAACAGTTGGCGCCTTGGCTGCGCCAGCCTGCTCTTTGAGCTGGGCGCGGATGTCAACAAGTCGGCTTGCGTCAACATCGGTTTGCAGTGTGAAGTCGGGAACGGTTGCTCGCGATTCCGCCATCCTGCGGGCGATCAGCGCTTGCGACCGCGTTGGCTCACGCCGAGTCACTTCACCCTTGGCGGTCTGGGTCTGCTCGGTTGGAGTGGGTTCCTCGGTGGTGCTCACAGTTGCAGTATCGGTGGCAACGGCTTGGCGTGCGTTCTCGCCACCTGAGACCCCTTCAACGTCTGCCCTCAAGATTCGCCCGTTCGGCCCAGAACCTTTGACTTTTGAGAGGTCAACGTGGTGCTCCATCGCGATTCTTCGAGCGACGGGCGAGGCGTGTATCCGGCCGTTATCGCTGACTGTCATCGAGTCAGCTTGAGTCCCGGTGGGAATGTTCTCTGGTGCGATTGAGGGAGGCTCAAGGTCCAGAGATTGCGGTGCTTGTGAAGAGTCATCAGCGGCTGGTGCCCCTGCGGGCGGAACCACTTCACCTTCAGCAAGCAGCTCGCCAATTGGTTGGCCAACTGGGAGGGTCACACCGGCCTCAGCTGTGATCCTCAAGTAGCCCTCGCCGTCTGAGTGGTGCACCATCGCGGCCTTGTCGGTTTCGATCTCAACCAGTTCGTCACCGCGCTTCACATGGGAGCCATCCTCAACGAGCCAAGCGATGATGGTGCCCTCTTCCATCGAGTCAGACAGCCGCGGCATTACGAGCTGAATCATGCGGCTACCTCACGCCCGACCGACTTAAGCACTGCCCTGACGACTTCCCACTCATGCGGGTAGGCGATCTCCTCAAGAACCTTCGAGTAGGGCATTGGAACATCGGCACCGGTTACGCGAAGGACAGGCCCGTCCAGATCGTCAAACCCATGCTCTTGAACCAACGAGGCGATGTTGGCTCCAACCCCGCCGTGCGGCCATCCTTCTTCGACCGTCACGCAGCGGTTTGTCTTCTTCACTGACTGGAGGATGGTGTCGAGGTCAAGCGGCCGCAGCGTTCG
>CAZZKI010000256.1:0-2428 GCA_964654785.1 uncultured Solirubrobacteraceae bacterium | reverse complement strand
AGAGAGGGCGTGAAGGCGGGGCCTTCGATGAGCGCACCGACTTTGGGCAGGGATCCGATTCGGTCATCTAGTTGGCAGCCGAGCACGTGCCCGTCACCACCGTCGCGCTGGATAAGGCCCAAGACCATCCTGATCGCTGTTGTCTTGCCTGCCCCATTGGGGCCAACGAGGCCGCAGATGCTGCCGCTGCGAATCTTGAGGTCGAGCGAGTCAACGACTCGGCGTGTGCCGTAAACCTTGGTCAGGCCGGTGACGTCAACTGCCAGCTGGGTAGCGGAAGCCTCCACGCACGAAATAGTCGCACACGCTCACCCATACAAAGAGAGGCCCGGGGCCGCATAAGCACCCGAGCCTCCAAATGCACCTGCCCTCAAGCGGAGGGCTACTGACTACTAGCCCTGCTTGACGGCTGAGATGTCAAGGGCAATCTTCACCTTGTCACCAACAAGGACGTTGCCACTGCCGAGTGCCTGGTTGAACTTCATGCCGTAGTCGCCGCGTGAGAGCGAACCCTTGACTTCAATGCCGACACGCTGGTTGTCCCATGGGTCAACTTCGAACCCTTCGATCTCGGCTTCCAGCTCGATCTCGTTGGTGACACCGTTGATCGTGAGGTTGCCCTTCACCTTGAACTCGTCGTCGCCATCCGGGGTGATCGAGGTTGACTCAAAGGTGATCTCCGGATTGTTCTCTGCGTCAAAGAAGTCTGCGCTGCGAAGGTGCTCGTCACGTGCCTCTTCCTTGGTGTCAACTGATGCGACCTTTACTGAGCCGACCAGCTTTGCTCCTGCGAGACCATCGTCGCCAACTGTGAGGCTGCCTTCGAAGTCTCCGAACTCGCCGTGCACTGTTGAGATGCCGAGGTGCTTGACCGAGAAGCCAACTCGTGAGTGGCTCGGCTCCGCTGCCCAGGTCCCTGTGATGTCTGACATGTATTGCTCCTTGAATGAGTTAATGTTGGCACGATACTAACCTTTCGTAAGTATTTGCACTGTGACCTTGCTTACAGACAGTTAGTGCCCTTTTCGGGGCCAACTGCCGCCGCGCCTAGACTCGGTCTGTGCTCACGCCACAAGCTCTCACCCGCATGACCTCAGCTTCAGCTGCCGTCTTGCTGGCCGTCGGCCTAGCTGCGTGTGGAGACAGCGCTGAGACGAAACCCGCAGCTGAGAAGACGAAGGCTGCTTCAGCCCCACTGCCTGGCCCAGCGACCTGGAAGAAGCCGCTGCTGGCCAACAGCGAGGCGAAACAAACTCCGGTCCCAATCCTGATGTACCACGTCGTCAGCCAAGCGAAGGCTGGCGTTGCCTACCCGGACCTCTGGGTATCGAAGGAGACCTTCGAGGCGGAGATCAGCGCTCTCAAGGCAGCTGGGTTCCAAGGGATCACCCTGAACCAGCTTTGGAGCGCATGGCATGGCGACGGTGAACTGCCAGCAAAGCCGATCGTCGTCTCATTCGACGACGGGTACTTAAGTCACTGGACTCACGCAGCGCCAGTGCTGAAGGCAGCCGGCTGGCCTGGAGTCCTCAACCTCGAGGTTAAGAACATCGGCAATGACGGCATCCCCACCCACATGGTCAAGGGACTGATCAACAACGGGTGGGAAATTGATTCCCACACGAAGACCCACCCGGACATGACGACTCTCTCCCCTGCAGCGCTGCAAGATGAACTGGTCGGCTCACGCGAGGCGATCGCCAAACAGTTTGGTGTCCGCCCTTGGTTCTTCTGCTACCCAGCAGGTAAGTACAACGCGAGTGTCGAGCAGGCAGTCAAGGCTGCTGGCTACCTCGGCGCGACCACAGTCGACCCGGGCTGGGCTAAGCCAAGCAGCGACCCATACGCAATGCCCCGAGTGCGAGTCAACGGCAGCGACACTGCCGAGTCGCTGCTTCAGAAGGTCACCTCAAGCAAGCCGAGCTGAGGGTTACGACTGGTCCGACCGCCAAGGCAGGCGGCCGTTGATCTCAACCTCAATAGAGAAGCTCAAGACTGTGCGGACTAGGACCAGCAGGCCCAGCGCTGCGACGTTGTCCACAGTTAGGTCCACAGCGATCGTGCGGATCAAGTCCGCGGCAATGAGGACCTCGAGCCCAAGCAGAAGACCACGGCCAAAGGTGCGGCGCACGACTGTGTAGGCCTCTGTGCCGCCACTGGCCATAAGCGCCCTCGCACCAACCCAAAGCGCGACCAAGGCGGACAGCAGGATCACGCCGATCCCTATCCAGTCAATGACCTTGCCGATCTCCTCAACAGTCTTCATAAGGCAATCGTCCCACCAGCACGATCAAGCCGTGGGAATGCAAGGCACGCAACGGAAACCGTTGGCAAGGTACGATCCGAGCGCAGTCGTTGCCGACGTAGCTCAGTTGGTAGAGCACTTCACTCGTAATGAAGGGGTCAGCGGTTCGAATCCGCTCGTCGG
>CAZZKI010000255.1:0-2435 GCA_964654785.1 uncultured Solirubrobacteraceae bacterium | reverse complement strand
ACAAGCTCGTTGGGTTCCGTTGTGATCACGGTGCACGACCTGAGCGGCGGGCCCTCGTCTGGTTGCCAAGTGGTGCAGAGGCCTGCCAAAGCGAACACGGCGCCGGTCTCAAGGCTGAACCGCCATGGCTGCTTTGGCCCGCTGGCCACAGCCTCCCATTCATAGAAGCCATCTGCGAGGATCAAACAGCGCCCGCCAGACTTAGCCACAAGACCCTTGTAGGAGGGTTTCTCGGCGATCGTCTCGGCCCTCGCGTTGATCATCTTCACCCCGTCGTCGGGACCCTTTGCCCATTTCGGCACTAGGCCCCAGCGAAGAAGCTCTGCAACGCGTGGGGAGCTCGCGTCTGGGCGGGTTAGAGCCACCACCTCCTGAGTTGGAGCGACATTGAACCGCTCCGCGAAGATCCTGTCCGGAGGCAGGCCTTTGAGTTCGGAGAAGCCAGACTCAAGCTCTTGGCGGCTAGGAGTGATCGTGTAACGGCCGCACACTGCTCGGCTCAGCCAGCGAGAGGAACCTGCGGGTTGGCCGGGTCTCGCTCGCTCACCCCATGTGGTGCGCCGTACTCAGCAAGAAGGTCAAGGAACGGAATTGGCGGGAACGCCTCAGGGCCGAGTACTCCGGCGCCTGTCCAAGTTCCGTTCGCGAGCAGTTCCATCGCCACAACTGGGTTGATCGCGGTTTGCCACACAACCGCTTGGCAGCCGTCCAACTCCATGCATTCCTCGTTGTCAACCAGGTGGTAGATGTAGGTCGCCTTTGGTGCACCGTCCTTGCCCTTGCCTGTCACGAGAGTGCCAGCGCAGGTGCGGCCCTTCATCTTGTCGCCAAGAGTCGCAGGGTTCGGCAGAGCTGCTGCCACCACATCACGCGGGGCAACCATTTGACCGCGGACATCAATCTTCTCCGTTGAGTCAAGTCCAAGCATGTGGAGGGTTTTGAGGACGCCAATGAATTCGTCACCGAGGCCGTACTTGAATGTGGCCCGCTTGCAGTCCACCCAGCGCGGGATCAGTGCTACCTCTTCGTGCTCAACATTTACGCACTCAACGGGGCCGATTCCCTCAGGGAACTCAAACACTTCCGGCTCGCTGAAGGGTGGTGTCACAAACCAACCGCGGTCCTTCTCCCAGATTAACGGCGGGTTGAGGCACTCCTCAATGGTCGTCCAGATCGAGAAGGTAGGGGCAAAGTCGTATCCCTCAACGACGAGGTCGGCCCCATCACGAACGCCGGCTTCGTCAATCTCACTGAAGAGTTCGTCTGCTGCGTAGCGCGCTGCAACATCACTGAAGCCAGGTTCGACGCCAATTCCAACTAGGGCCAGCTGGCCCTTGGCTTCCCAGTCGCCCGCAACTTCAAACTGGGCATCGCCAAGCTTCACCCCGCACTCCTCGAACGGCTTGTCCGGGTGCTTCTCGGAAAGAGTCATTGCCATGTCGAGGTAGGTAGCACCGCATTTGAAGGCAGCCGCAAAGATCGGCGGATTGAAGCGTGGGTCGCAAGCGTTGAGGATCACGTCACAGCCCTCGGCTTCAGCAAGGCTGGCGACTGACTCGGCGCTTGATGCGTCCACAGTGGCGGAGGTGATTCGGTCGTCGCCCATGCGTGCGGCAACAGAGGCTGCGCGGTTGGCGTCAACGTCAGCGAGGACCATCCCGGAGAAGAACTCGCGCCGCCTGGCAATTGCTGCAACTGCTTCGCCGACTCCACCTGCACCAACTACGAGAATCTTCATCCGAACTCCCTTTATTCGCCGCTAGGCGTTTTGTACTCAGCGATCGGCTCACCTGACTCTTGGCGACGGTGAACCTCAGACATCTCTGCTTTCAGCGTACGACGCTCTCTTATGTACAGGTAGACCAAGAGAATCGCCACTGCAATCCCGACAGCCACTGCTGCCCAAACGCCGGCGGCCTTGATGAATGTCTCTGCTGCGTGGCCAATGTAGAAGCCAGCCAGCCCAATCGTGGTGGCCCATGCGACGCCACCCAGCGCATTCCAGAGGAAGAACTTGCGCCATTCCATTCTGTTGGCGCCTGCCAGTACAGCGGCCGTGACGCGAAGCAGCGCCACCCAGCGGCCCAGGAATACAGCTTTAGGCCCGTGCTTCTCGAAGAATCTGTCGCCGTGGACGAGGAGCGCCATACGGCGTTCGTAGAAAGGCCCTTCGCGCTCCAACAAAGCGCGGCCACCTTTGTGGCCGATCCAGTAGCCAACATTGTCTCCGAGGATCGCTCCCAAGGCCGCAGCGATGATGACCCACTCGATCGCGAGCTTGCCGTCGTGGGCCGCGAATGAGGCTACGAAAAGCGTGGTTTCGCCAGGGAGTGGAATTCCCATTGACTCGATTCCGATGACGAGGCCAACTGCAACATATGCGTGCCAGCTTTCGACGTGGACGTCCGCGCCGATCACAGGGATATGAACATCAA
>CAZZKI010000254.1:0-2441 GCA_964654785.1 uncultured Solirubrobacteraceae bacterium | reverse complement strand
TTGTCTCGAAGAAGGACGGCAAGGTCCTCGAGAAGTGGACTGGGTTCCAAGCCGCTTGGACAATGGCGCGTGGCTATCCCGGCGCATTTGGCAAGGACGCATCTGCCCTCTGGATCTGGCTGCCGCTGCTCTTCTTGTTTCTACTCCCGTTTGTTCCGCGGGGTCGGCCGACGCTTGCTCACGCTGACTTAGCTGCGATCGCATTGCTGTCGGTCTCGATCGCGGGCTTCAACCGAGGGCGGATTGATATTTCAACGCCCGCTCTCTACCCGCCAATCCTGTGGCTCCTTGGCCGAATGGTGTGGCGCGGGCTGGGGCGTGCAAAGCAGGAGCCACGCTCGCTTACAACACTGATTGGCCCCAAACTGATGACCGCGGGAATCGTCTTCCTGCTCGGCTTCAGGGCAGCGTTCGCGGCTGCCGATGGAAACGTGATTGACGTTGGGGAGGCGAGCGTGATTGGGGCGAACAAACTGTTCAACGGACAGCCCGTTTACGGCCATTTCCCGGAACGAATCAACAGGGGAGATACATACGGCCCAGTTACTTGGGCAGCGTATGTTCCGTTCGCCGCGATCTTCGACGCGAACGCAAACGATGAGCGACTCGCTGCCGCTGGTGCCGGCGCGATCGTGATTGATCTGTTGGCAATCGCCCTCCTCGCATTGCTCGGCTGGCGACTACGCGGCCCGCCCGGCGCGCTTCTGTTGAGCTGGCTGTGGATCACCTGCCCGTTCACTCTCTATGTCGCGATGTGTGCCGCCAACGACGGGCTGCCCGCAGCTTTGCTTGTGTTGACCCTTCTTGCTGCAACGGTCGGCGGGACCAGCGGAGCGCTGGCGCGCGGCTCAGCTGCAGTCGTTGGAGGACTCTCGAAGATGGCCTCGCTGACGCTGCTTCCGATCTTTTGGCGCGTGCGGGGAAGTTCCCGCTTCCGCGATGTCGTCGTTTACGCGTTGGCGTGCGCGCTCGCAGGCGCTGTTGTGATGCTTCCGTACTGGGACGACCCCCTGCAGGTCTACCACCGCACCGTCGGATTCCAAGCGGAGCGCGACTCTCCCTTCTCAGCATGGGGCTACTGGCACCTGCCGGAGTGGTCGAGGCTTGGCTGGCGGGTCATAACTGCAGCGTTGATCCTCATTGCGACCTTCAGGCCGGTGGCTAAGAAACGGACGGTCGTCAACTTGGCTGCGTTGTCTGCAGCAGTGTTGATAGCTGTCCAGTTGATGGCGATCTACTGGTTCTTCACATACTTGGTTTGGTTCCTGCCAGCCGTGTTCGTCGCACTCCAGGGGGATTGGCGAGTCAAGAACTTGGAAGACCGGGAGCGGAGCGGCCCCACGTTTGAAGATGAAGATCTGCGGCCGGTCATTCCGGCGCCCTCAGCGTCGGCTACGCCTGTCGCAGAACCTGCTTGATCTCAGTCGCCCGACCGTTCGCGTCCGCGGAGATCATCACTCCGTTGAGCCACGGATCAGACTCGGCTGGTTCGAAGCGGACAGGCAGTCGAGTTCGCATCGCTTCAATCGCCTGGTCGCGGATGACGCCAATTACGCCATCGCGTGAACCGGTCATCCCGACATCGGTGATGTAGGCAGTTCCACCCGGCAATACGCGAGCGTCCGAAGTAGGGACATGGGTATGGGTTCCGACTACCGCAGTGACTCGGCCGTCCAAGATCCAACCGAGGGCGACCTTCTCACTGGTTGCTTCAGCGTGCATGTCGACGAGGATCAGATCAGACCTCGGTTCAAGGTCTGAAAGGCTCGACTCCGTCGTTTGGATGAATGGATGGGGCGCGGACATTCCGTGGTTGCCGCTTATGTTCAGCAGGCCGAGCCGAACGCCGTCCTTCTCAACAACTGTGGTGCCACGGCCAGGGTGCGTCATCAAGTCATTGGCAGGGCGCACGACTCTTCGGTCGTCGTCAAGGAGCGACCAACCTTCTTTGCGACGGTAGGCGTGATTCCCCAACGTAATTGCGTCAACCCCTGCCGCGAAGAATTCCTCGCCGATTTTCTGGGTGATCCCTTTCCCCGCTGCGGCATTTTCGCCGTTAACGACAGTGAAGAGAGGGTCGAACTCTTCGATGAGTCCCGGCAATAGGGTCAAGAGCGCTCGCCGTCCTGCGCTTCCAACCACATCACCGATGAAGAGAATTCCGTTCACTCCGGTAATCTTGACGGGTATGAAGCTTTATGTTTGCTGGGGCACCTTCAAGACCCACTTCAACCTTCCCGGGCGACCTAACGGTCATGTGTGTGAGTACGCCGATACGGCTCTCCGTGAAGCTGGCTACGAACCAGAAGTGATCAAGGCTTATGGACTTGGCCCGCTCCCGGACTGGATCAACCGCAGCAAGGGGCGCCGTGAGGTTCGCGAGCTCTCACCGAAGGGAAGTAGTTGGGTCCCGCTGCTCGTTACGGACGACGGCGAAGTGA
>CAZZKI010000253.1:0-2451 GCA_964654785.1 uncultured Solirubrobacteraceae bacterium | reverse complement strand
TCAGCGCCCATGCCGCTCTTTAGCTGCTCTGGCGTGCCGATTTTGGCAATCACTCCGTCGGCCATGATCGCCACGTTGTCAGCCAGCTGGTCAGCCTCTTCAAGGTATTGGGTGGTCAGAAGGACAGTTACGCCCTGTTTACGCAACTCCTCAACCTCATCCCAGATAGCTCGTCGTGAAGCAGGGTCAAGGCCAGTTGTCGGCTCGTCCAAGAACAAGACGGGCGGGCGGTGGATGAGAGCTGCGGCGAGGTCGAGCCTGCGGCGCATGCCGCCTGAGTAGGTCCCGATCCTGCGCTCGCGGTCTTCAGTCAGACCTACGACTTCCAAGAGTTCAACTGCTCGTGCCTCCGCAGCCTGCTTTGAGTACCCGTACAGACGACCATGAAGCTCAAGCAACTCACCAGCCTTCTGCAGAGGGTCAAGGCCCGTTTCCTGAAGGGCTGCGCCGAAGGACTGGCGAACGCGGACTGGGTCCTTGAGGACATCGTGCCCGTTAATTCGCGCAGTTCCACCCGATGGACTGAGGAGTGTTGCCAACATCAGGACGATCGTTGATTTGCCGGCGCCATTGGCGCCGAGGAGACCAAAAATCTCGCCCTCCTGAACTGCAAAGTCGACTCCCCTGACAGCGTGAACTGCAGCCTCGCCTGAGCCAAAGGTCTTCTTCAGGCCTTCGACTTCAATCATTGGTCGTCCGGAGCTCATCGCAGGCGACCGTATCAGGCTGCGCCTGCGGCCCCGTCAAGCTCCGCTGCAAGCGCCTCGGGGGTAGCGACCGGCATCTGGCAGGCGAAATTGCGGCATACCCAAGCGAGGGTTTGCGCGCCGTCGGGTGCGCGTCCAGCGAGCAGCGGAACTTCATCTGTTGGCGTTTGCGAGTGGGCGAGGACCACATTTCTTCGAAGTGAGCCTCGGACAGCCTCCAAGAGGGCTCTCTGGGTTGGCCCAACGATGGCGACTTCGTTAAGGCCCTCCGACCGGATCTGGAGCGTGAGCAGCATTCGTCCGAGCGCGAGAGGAAGCCTTTCCACCAGGGGGCCGAGGATTCGCATCACTCCTTCTGCCTGCTCAAGGTGACGTCCTTCACCACTCAGACCATGAAGACGAAGCAGCGCGAGTGCCATGGTCGCGTTGCCGGACGGGACAGGCCGGTCTTCAATGTCCTTCCGCCGCACCGCGAGCTGCTCACCATCGGATGGGGTGGAGAAGAAACCGCCTGCGTCGCGGTCGCCAAAGCGTTCCCAAGTGGTATCGGCCAACGACTGAGCTTCTTTAAACCAGCGGGGCTCGCCCGTCGCTTCGTAGAGGTCGGTCAGGGCGGCAAGGAGAAGCGCCGAGTCCTCGATGACTCCGAGGACGCCGGAGTCCTTCCTTTGACACCGCAGGACCCGCCCTTCTGAATCGCGAAGCGAGTCGAGGAGATAGTTGGCGCAGTCAACTGCCGCCTTCAGGTAGGTCGACTCGCCCAGCACTGCCCCCGCATCAGCCAAAGCGCTGACTGCAAGTGCATTCCAGCCAGTCAAGATCTTGGTGTCGGTTGCGGGGCGTGGGCGGGACGAGCGGGCGTCGTACAGAGCCTCTCGGAGTCGTTCAAAGTCATCCACTTCCTCGCCAGCAACTGGCACGGTGAGGCCGTCTTCCCAATTACCCGAGTCTGTGATCCCAAGTGCCCTGCACGCTGCCGCTGCATCGGCCGGAGCTGGAAGGGCTTGGCTGACTAACTCAGGAGTCCAAGCGTAGAAGCGCCCTTCTCCAAGTTCATCATCAGCATCAATTGAGGCATAGAACGCTCCCTCAGGAGAGCGCATCTCCCTCAACATCCAGTCAAGCGTGCTGCGACAGACGTTCAGCAGGTAAGGGTCCCCGGATACTTGCCACCCGTGCAGGTAGGCCCTCGCAAGCAGAGTGTTGTCGTAGAGCATCTTTTCGAAGTGAGGCACGATCCACCGGGAATCAACTGCGTAGCGGGAGAACCCGCCGCCAATTTGGTCATGGATCCCACCTCTGGCCATAGCGTTAAGAGCTCCGAGGCTCATTTCGGTTTCGCCGCGCTCAAGGAGGAACTCAATTGCCTCAGTGGCTGGGAACTTTGGGGCGCGTCCAAAGCCACCGTTCTCTCTGTCGTAGACAGCCTCTAGGCCAGCAACTGCGCGCTGAAGTGTCTCCTCGCCGGGGATGTCGTCAGCTGCCTCAAGCCGGATTGAACTGCTGAGACGTTCAACTACCCGGTCGGTAGCGGCCAATATCTCCCTGCGCTCGTTTTGCCATGAGTCTGCGAGTGCCGCCAGCACTGACCTCCAAGCTGGTTGACCACCGCGTTCGGTCGGGGGGAAGTAGGTCCCGGCCCAGAATGGGCGGCCGTCCGGTGTAGCGAAGGCGTTCAATGGCCAGCCTCCGCTGCCCGTCATCGCTTGGCACGCATCCATGAAAAGGGCGTCCACATCCGGTC
>CAZZKI010000252.1:0-2455 GCA_964654785.1 uncultured Solirubrobacteraceae bacterium | reverse complement strand
CATTCGGAAGAAAATGAAAACGAAGCATCAGGCCGACCGAAGGGCCTGACAGACAGAAAGAAGTGATGATTCATGGCAGACGTAACTCGCGTCTCCGTTGACATCTCCGGTACGGAGATCTCCTTTGAAACGGGACGAATGGCCAAGCAGGCCTCAGGATCAGTGATTGTGCGCGCAGGCGACACAATGGTCCTTGCAACAGCAACCGCGGGTAATGCCCGTGACGTGGACTTCCTTCCACTTACGGTGGATGTAGAAGAGCGCATGTACGCAGCCGGCAAGATTCCGGGCTCATTCTTCAAGCGTGAAGGTCGTGCAGGGGAGAAGGCAACTCTTGTCGCTCGACTCATTGACCGCCCAATCCGTCCGCTCTTCCCTAAGGGTTGGCGCCGAGAGACACAGCTCGTGGCAATGCCTCTATCTGTGGACCAAGTCAACTCTTATGACATCCTCGCTATGAACGGCTGCAGTGCTGCCCTTATGGTGTCGGACGTCCCGTTCCCGCAGCCAGTTGGCGCAGTTCGCATCGGGAAGATTGACGGCAACTTCGTCGTAAATCCTGAGGAAGAACTCCTCGTTGAAGGTGCTGACCTTGACCTCGTCGTCGCTGGTACCGAAACGGCCATCCTGATGGTTGAAGCTGGAGCGAATGAAGTGTCAGAGGCTGAGATTCTGGACGCCCTTGACATCGCTCACAGCGAGATCAAGAAGCTTTGCGCAATTCAGCGTGAGCTTGCTGAGAAGGCTGGTAAGACCAAGGACGAAGTGGTCGTTGCCGGAGTTTCCGATGAGCTCGTTGCTCAGGTCAAGGCTTCACACGGAGCCAAGCTTGAAGCTGCAACTCAGGTCGTAGACAAGCTTGAGCGCCAGGACGCTTGCTCAGCAGTTGAGGCAGAGATTGTTGCCCAGTACGGCGGTCCTGAAGACGCTGAGGATCACGCTGAAAAGGCAGCAGATGCATCCCGTGCGTTTGCGAAGCTTGAGAAGCAGATGATCCGAGAGCGGATCGCAGTTCAGAAGACACGTCCGGACGGCCGTGCAGCTGACGAGATTCGCCAGATCAGCATCGAGGTAGGCGTAACTCCGCGTACTCACGGTTCGGCGCTCTTCACTCGTGGACAGACTCAGGCTCTGAGCACTGTTGCTCTGGGCACCACACGCGAAGAGATGCGGATTGATGGGCTCGGACTCGAAACCGTCAAGCGGTACTGGCACCACTACAACTTCCCACCGTTCTCCGTTGGTGAAGCTGGCTTCATGCGTGGTCCCAAGCGTCGCGACATCGGTCACGGTGCTCTCGCGGAGCGTGCTCTTGTTCCAGTTATCCCGGACCAGGAAGCGTTCCCGTACACAATCCGCGTTGTGAGCGACATCCTTGAGTCCAACGGCTCAAGCTCGATGGCCTCAGTTTGTGGCTCATCGCTGTCGCTGATGCAGGCTGGTGTTCCGATCAAGAGTCCAGTTGCGGGTATCGCAATGGGTCTGATCAAGGAAGGGGATGACTACATCGTCCTCAGCGACATCGCTGGCGTTGAGGATCACCTCGGAGACATGGACTTCAAGGTCGCTGGTACGGCTGATGGCATCACTGCTCTGCAGATGGACATCAAGATCGACGGCGTCACATTTGAAATTCTCAGTGACGCACTCAGTCAGGCCAAGCAAGGACGCGAGTTCATTCTTGGCAAGATGGCTGAGGCGATTGACACGCCTAGCAGCGAGCTCTCAGAGTACGCGCCGCGTATCTCGCAGATCCAGATTGACCAAGAGAAGATCGGCCTTGTCATCGGTAAGGGTGGTGAAACGATCCGCGCACTCCAAGAGGAGTTCGACGCTCAGATCACCATCGAAGATGATGGTCAGATTCTGATCTATGCCACCACAGGTGCACTAGGTGACGCGCTCGCAGAGCGGATCACCTCGATGACGAAGGAGGTGGAGCTCGGCGACACATTCAGCGGCAAGGTCGTCAAGACGACGACTTTCGGCGCATTCGTTGAGCTCGCGAAGGGAACCGATGGTCTCCTTCACATCTCCAACGTAAGCCCAGGTAACCGGGTAGAGACTGTTGAGGAAGTACTCAACAAGGGTGATGACATCCAAGTCACTGTCGTAGAAGTCGACCGTGAGCGCGGCCGTATTGGTCTCCGCCTCTCGGACGATCCTTCGATCCAAGGCAAGTCACCCGAGGAACTCGCACAGCTCGCAGCAGCTGAAAGCGGACCTCGCGGTGGTGGAGATCGTGGCGGCGACCGACGTCGCGGTGGCGGCGGTGGCGGTCGCGACCGTGATCGCGGTCGCGGCGGTCGTGACCCAGATCGCGGCTGATTACAAAATGATCCGGGTTGCAGTTGCCGGAAGTGAAGGTCGCATGGGCCAGGAGGTCTGTGCCGCGGTGGAGGAAGCCGACGGCATGGAGCTCACTGGTCGTGCCGACCCAGCTCTCGGCACTGCA
>CAZZKI010000251.1:0-2466 GCA_964654785.1 uncultured Solirubrobacteraceae bacterium | reverse complement strand
AAGCCCGTCGCCCTCGACATGGGGTACGCCAACAAGGTCCGCAAGGCACTCAAGGCCCACAAGGCCCGCAAGGCGATCAAGGAATCCTCGGCCCTCCCGGCCCGCAAGGGATCCCGGGAATTGACGGGGCTCCGGGAGATCAAGGACCACAAGGCGATGCTGGACCCCAAGGCGAGCAAGGACCCCAAGGGATTCAGGGCATTCCCGGCCCTGGCGTTCAGCCCTATTACGGCTACTTCGTGAGCACTGTCTCCCAGCCGGCAACTCCTGCCTCGACAATTGACCTGATCACCTACAACACGACGGAAATGAGCTCGGGAGTAAGCCTTGGCGCGAACCCCTCAGAGATCGTGATTGAGCACGCTGGCACCTACAACCTGCAGTTCTCAGCCCAGGTAACAAAGTCCGGTGGCGGGGTTGACTACTTGGATATCTGGCCTCGAGTGAATGGGCTCGATGTACCTCGCTCCGATTCTCAGGTGACGCTCGCAAGCGCCTCGGACCGAACGATTGCCTCATGGAACTTCTTCTTCACCGTCGCGGGCGGAGACCGCATTGAACTCGTAATGAGTTCAAGCGACGGCACGTTCACATTGTTGGCCGCTCCAGCAGCAGTCGGTCCAATCCGCCCTGCGATTCCTTCAATGATCGTCTCGGTGAACCGGATCGCCTGACCCGGCCGACGCGACTCACTTCGGAACTGTCTTCAGTGCGTAGGACTGCACCTTTGGCTCAGAAGTAACCGTCGGCGCCGGTGTCTGGGGATCCGGCACAAGGCCCGCGACGGGCCCCGAGATTCTGGCCCAGTTGATTCCCGGCGCGTAAAGGCTTGAGCAGATGTTCGCGGGGAGTCGCGACACCACTGCCGGCCCCGGGTGTGACATCGCGTCCTTGGCCGCAGCAAAGGACACGGAATCAACCGCCGACCCGACATGGGTCGTCGTCCGCCCTGGGCAGACGCTTTGAATCAAGATGTTGGAGGCGCCTTTGAGCGACGAGGTTGGGTTGGGTCCCGACTGCGGCTGAACTGTCTCGTCAGTCAAAGTACGAATCGTGGTCCATGAGGTACTGCCTGGGCTCTCATCTGGTTCACGGTTGATTGCCTTGAGGAGGTTCGAGCCTGCGAGCTGCTGCCATTCGGCAGGAACGCACGGCTTGGACGAACTGCAGGGACCGATGACATTTGACCCGTGCTGGGTCCCAGCGACTGCGATCACATCACTGACCATCTTGCGGAGGCTGGGCCAGTAGGTAAGCGCCCAGCGCGGAAGCAGACCACCTTGGCTGATCCCGTAGATCGCGATCGTTCGGCCGGCCTGCTCGTAAAGAGTCCTAATTCCGGCAACGAGATATTGGACTGAAGTCTGAATGTCACCGGTCGTGCGGTACGGGAAGTCGACGTAACAGACCGGCTTTGCGAGCGTGTGCAGAGCACCGCTTCCAAGTAGGAACGCTTCCTGCCCTGTAAAGCCAGTGCCGGTAACGAGGAGAACTGGCATCGCACCGCCCTTCTTGGTCACAGGCCATGGGCAGTGGAAGCCTGCGGCGAGGCGCTCAGCCGAGACAGTCAAAGCCGGCTCCTTGTAGGAGGCAGCCGAAGCAGGGCCAGCCATCAGTGAAAGAGCAATCGAGCTTCCGACTAGTAGCGCTACGAACCGACCCATGCTGATCCTCCCCAGGACTTTGACTGGCGTGAACGGTATTGGTCGATGGCGCGCCGTGCAACTTGCTTGCGGGTTGCCCGCAGACTTCCGAGTATTTCTCCCACCTAGCGCTGTGGCGGATTTATATTTCTGACGAGGAGTTACCACCCCATGAGATTGCGCCTGACTACCGCCACCTCTATCGCGTTCCTCGCGACCGCATCCTTCGCCCTCCCCGCAGGCGCATCCGCTGCTTCCTGCGGCCCATCTGCGGATCTTCCACCAACCTCGTCCCAGCCAGCTGAGCAACGGGCGGCGGTCGTTTGCCTCATCAACGAGATCCGTTCCTCGAAGCACCTCCGACCGCTTGTGAGCGAGGGGCAGCTGGCCTCCGTTGCGCAGCGCTATTCCAACCGGCTCGTCGTCGGAGGGTTCTTCGCCCATGTTGATGCGATCGACCATTCAACAATCGAAACTCGTGGCCGCCAATACACAGCTGGTGCCTGGATTTGGGGCCTTGGCGAAAACCTCGCTTGGGCAACCGGGATCAAGAGCAGCCCGCGCCAAATACTCGAGATGTGGATGGCGAGCCCCGGGCATAGAGAGAATCTTCTCGACCCACAATGGCGGCACGTCGGAGTAGGAATCGCCGCGGGAACCCCGGTCGGCGCAGCTGGTGCCACCTATGCAACTGAGTTCGGAATGAAGACGCTGAAGCCAAAGCCGCGCAAGAAGCAGCACCGGCACAGCTAGAAGAAAGTCCGGCGCGACCAGCTGGAGGACTGGTCACGCCGGTGTTCTGGCACCTCCCGAAGGGGCCGAT
>CAZZKI010000250.1:0-2476 GCA_964654785.1 uncultured Solirubrobacteraceae bacterium | reverse complement strand
CCCAAAACAACGGACTTCACCGTGACCCGGCGTGTAGCCCGCCGGCAGATTCGTGGTTCCGAAGTTCCTTAGGACGCAGAACTGTCCGGGCCTGAAGCCAGGCCAATTACCTGCATGAGTGGCCTCCACCTGTTTGATGTCGTAGGCGGGCACGTCCTGCGGGCCGTCGCCAATGCCAACCATCCATGGAAAATTGCTTACGCCTTCGTTCTTTCCATCCTCGGGGTTAAGCGCGAAGCACTGCAAGCGGTTGATGTTGACTCCGTAGGCGACATCGGTCGCGTTCTGGCCGACTAAACAGCCCTCGTTGACGATGTCCGGATTTGCTCCCGCAGTGTGAAGGCGGCCGAGAGCATTGGTTGACACCGCCATCTGGTTCCACTGCCCGTGCATGATCTGATCAACCTGAGTCTTCGCCCAGTCGGGTGGGTTTGTCAGCCACTCTTGGATCAGGTTTGGAGTCCTAACGTCTGGTGGCCACTGCGACGTTCCCCAACACGTCGGGATGGCCCGCAGAGCGGAAATAGAACACTCGCTGAATTGGCTCTGTGTCCAAGAAGACGTGATGAACGTGTGCCCCGTCGCCGCGCTAGGCCCATCCAATGGAGCTTTCAACGCTGGGAAGACTGGTTGCTTCAGCGTTATGTCGTCGTAGTAGGCCTGAAGAACCTTGGCGCTGACCTTGGCGAACACTCCGTGGAGACGGTCGCTCTGGTTTGCCGACTGTGGAATCGCAAACGGAATCGAGAGAGCTGGAACGCCAGGCGTGCCAAGGCCGGCGGTAAGAGTCTGTTTTGGGTCGAAGGACGTTGTAAGGCCAGGCATACCGATCTTGATGTAGGTCTTTCCATCGGGGGCCTTGTAGAGAACCTGCGTGGTGTGCGACTTGCCGGGCAAAGTCACGTCCAAGACAAGCTTCGTTTCTGTGCTCAGAGACTTATTAACAACGACTTTCACGTTCGGTGCATCGCCTGCCTTGTCGGCAGCAAGTGCCGCTGGAGCCGCAAGCGCAGCCCCAATTACAACGGTCGCAAACACCCTCCCTAGGCGCATCGTCAAATTCTCACCTATTTGACGGCTAATTGCCAACTTGAAGTTGATGAGTAAGGTCAGTTACGAGCGAAGTTCAAGACTCGTCGGCAGTGAGCCGTCCTTGAGCAAGACGAGCTTGAGGCGACCCGCAGGAGCAATGCCATTAGCTGGGCTGATCGAAACGCCTTGGCTTGCCACCGTTCCCTTGCCGATTGGCTTGCCCTCCGCGTTGACGATGACCGCTGTTGCGCCGTTTGATGCTGCAGAGGTGAACTTGATGCTGGCTCCGTCAGCCGTCACAGATGGAGAGCCGGCGATAGCTGTCGCTACCGGCGCTGGCTTGGTGACCCAGAGAGGCATGCTTGGATCACCGAACCAGTTGTAGAGGCGCATCTCATTGTTGATGTCCACGCTCGCGCTCGGCCCGCCGGACATCAACACCTGGATCTTCGCAGCGTTCATCACATCGCCCATGCGATACACCGGTGTCTTGCTGCCAGTTGGCAGGACGGATGGCCAGACTGCGTCAGCAAGCGCCATCATCAATGAGTTGTTGACCTCCGATGGGCTCTCGCGGGAGGAAGCGAGCACACCAACCATGCCGCCGCCGGCCCGGGCCAGCATTGCCTCGGCGAAGGATGGGTTAGCCGGATCATCAAACCTGCCGGACAGGCACGCAATCAGCCAGGCAACCGGGGCTAGTGGCCCGTTGGTCATCAGCGATACCGAGGACGAAGTTGCTCCCTCGGGAACAAAGGTGCCGAAGGCAGGATTGAAGATTCGGTCGAAGTTTCCGTGATCGCGACTGATGAGAAGGAAGCGCCCAGCCTTCACTGACTTCACGACATTGGACTGATTCCCGACATTCCACGGAGCCTGCTTCTGTTGCTTCTGAATGTCCTTCGGGAATGCACGACCGAGGTCGTCCTTCAAGAGCTTTGTCGTCCCAGTCGGGTTAGAGGTTGAGTACAGGCGCTCAACTGTCTTGGCTGGATTACCCGCACCTGTCTTGATCAGAGCAGCCCTCAGTTGTTCAGCAGTTCTGATGAAGCCTCGCTGATCCTGGTTCTTCTTCGGGTCGGTGTTTTGAAAGAAAGAAGTAATGGTCACGTTCTTGAAGAACGGGTCAGAAGAGCTTGGCGTTGCGTTCTCGTAGGCGAGGATTTTGCTAACCATCACGCCAGCCTCGCTTGCGTTTGCCGCAGGGAGGCGCCCTACAGCCAGATCAGGCACGTATGTGTTCTTGCTCGCAAGTGAGTAGTCAATGTCGCTAGGCGTTGAGGGGGAATTTGTGTCCCCCGAGAATGTTGGGATCCGAGCGGTGTTGCCGATCAGAGTTAGATAGGAAGGGGCTACGCAGGGCTCACCAGTCTCGGAATTCGTTTGGCCGAACTCGCCCTGGACAAAGTCGCGGATCGAGTCTGC
Source organism: uncultured Solirubrobacteraceae bacterium (assembly GCA_964654785.1). Classification (GTDB taxonomy): domain Bacteria; phylum Actinomycetota; class Thermoleophilia; order Solirubrobacterales; family Solirubrobacteraceae; genus WLNJ01. Next base: position 19 of record CAZZKI010000250.1, on the reverse strand, counting down.
AGTGCTTCCCACTCCGGGG
>CAZZKI010000249.1:0-2484 GCA_964654785.1 uncultured Solirubrobacteraceae bacterium | reverse complement strand
GGGATGACCTATTCCGGCGGTTCACCCACCAACAGCGGAACGCTCGACACGGCCTTCAAGATGTTCGACGGCGGCTATACCTCCGTCCGAACGGCGATTTCTGACGGCAATGGCGGCTGGTACGTGGGCGGAGTCTTCACCCGCTACGGCAAGACTAAGACCAACATGCTCGCCCACATCAAGGGCGACGGCTCACTCGACACTGCGTTCTCAGCGAGTATTCCATTCGCATTTGGGTCAGGCTGCGGAGGCAACGGCAATGTGGTCAAGACTCTTCTGCTTGATGGGAACACTCTCTACGTGGGAGGCAGGTTCGACTCAGTCAACGGAACGTCGAGGGCTGACCTCGCTGCAGTTGATGCGACCACTGGCGCCGTAAAGGCGTTCAATGCCAACCTGGGCAAGATCAGCTCCAGCAACAATTGCAACTACACCCAGTTCGGAGTCAATGCGCTGGCCAAGTCAGGGTCCTCCCTCATCATCGGCGGAGCGTTCCCCTCGGTCGCCGGGCAGAGCAACGCTGGGAGCCTCGCAAAGGTTGATGCAACAACTGGTGCCAGCGACACCACCTTCAACGGTGCCACTGCTGTCCTTCCGGGAACCTGCACCGCAAACGGCTGTAACACCGTCTTGGCACTCGCGTTTGTTGGTTCTGACCTCTGGGTAGGTACCAACTACGGCAGCGGCGTGAACGTATGTGCTCCGAGCTGTCAGTACCTGACCAGTGGCTTGCTGCTTGTTGTTAACCCCACCACTAAGGCAATTGACATAACGAAGTCGGGTAACGCTCAAGTCATCGGTGATTGGGGTGGCGGCTATGGCGGCTCCGGATCCTCTGCTGTTTCCTCGATCGTTCCTGATAGTTCGGGACACGTCTATGTCGGCGGCGCTTTCACCTCAGTAGGCAAGAGCCCGAACCAACTCACGCGTTCTGGCGTTGCTGAGTACGACATCTCCGCTGGTCGCTACATGAGCGCTTTCAGCGTGACTTTCACTCAACCCGCGAACAACATTTGCTTCGGCTGGGGCGGTACCCCAACCGTGACGCAGTCAGGAGTTGAGGTCACCGACCTTGTGCTTGATGGCGGGGCGCTGTACGTGACCGGCAGGTTCAAGACTGTTGGTGGCAGCGACCGCCCAGGCCTTGCCGCTGTTGATAGCACCACTGGAGCGCTCGATACAGACTTCGCTCCGGCAGCGCTGACTGCTTCGTATGGCTGCGGCAATCAAGACGGAAGGGGAATCCCAGGCGTCATTTCAAAGAGCACTGATGGTGCACTGTTCGTGGGCGGCGCGTTCGATGCTGTCGGCGGAACACAGGTTGGTGGTCTGATCCACGTCAATGCTGACGGCACACGGGACACCGGCTTTACAGCGAACGTCGTGGCTAGGTCAAATCCGAACTACAGCTACTGCAACCGCTGGTGCCTCAACGGCGTCAGCAAGGTCGTAAAGGTTGGCGACAGGCTCTACGTCGGAGGAATGTTTGATTCCGTCAACTCAAACACATCAATTAAGAACCTCGCTGTCCTCAACGCTTCGGACGGTTCGCTTGCGAGCCGCCAAGTACAAGGCACCTTCTTGAAGAACACCACAGGTGTCACGTCAAGCAAACAACCCACAGATGCGTCGATATCTGACATTGAGGTTGACGGCAACACCGTCTGGATTGCCGGCCAGTTTGAGTACACCGAAGGCGTGAACAAGTCAATCAACATCGTTGGAATTGACTCCACTACCGACACGAAGACCTCGTTCTCAACCTACCCATGGACTGGTGGAAGCGTCAGTGGCTCTGGTGGTACTTGTTACGACGAGTACGGGTATGCGTATTCGTGTGGAAGCGGCTCGCCAACGACTTGGCCTGCTCCACCTATAGCCACGATCACCATCCATGGCGGAAACGTCTACGCCGCCAGTTCGTGGGTGTATACGGGAAACCCTGCCCCTACTGGCAACAAGGGTCCGCGTAACTCAGCCCTGACGAATAACCAACTGTTCGCAATGAACGCTGCGACCGGCTCGCTTGTTTCGGGTGCTTTCGGCACAGGGATCAATGTCTGCACCCAATCCCCTGGCTCGAGCACATGTACCGATAACACGGGCCAAGTAGGGGTCTGGGGGATCACCTTTGTCGGCGACCGACTCTTCATTGGCGGCCAGTTCACCAAGGTGGGCACGACTAACAAGACAGGTCTGGCGGAGCTCAACCCAACGACGGGCGCCGTAGTCACTGGGTTCGGTGTATCACCAAGTTATGACTCGACTGCCTGCCCGAGCTGCATTGCGGGGATCTGGAACATGCTGAGCGACGGCAACTCGCTTTACCTCAACGGTACGTTCACTCAGATCGGAGGCCAGTCGCGTGGTGGTATCGCGCAGATTGACTTGGCTGACAACTCGGTCACGAGCTTCGATCCGCTTGACGGGTCAAGCTGGAACAGCCCTGTTCTCTACTTGGATCCGACCGATAACCGGATCTAC
>CAZZKI010000248.1:0-2490 GCA_964654785.1 uncultured Solirubrobacteraceae bacterium | reverse complement strand
GTGGTTGGGTCCGGCTCTTGGCCGCCGTGGAGGGCGATTGTCTCTGCCTTGTGGGCGCTCATTGGGGTCCTTTTCCTATTGAGGTCTTGGTTATTGGGACTGTTGCACTGCAAAATACCCTAAAACGAGTCCACTTTGCAGAGAAGTCTGAAATGCCCCTGACTAAACGACTTCCGGCAACAGCCCATCCATGCGGCAAACTGAAGGTATGGGACGGACACAACTGAAGCGGACCAGTTGCTTGAGTGCGCTGGCCAGCGCCATTCTGCTGTTGGCAGCTGCCCCCGCTCAGGCGTATGACGGCAACGGCGGACTCGGAGCCAAGATGCTTCAGCCTTCAACTGCCGTGCGAGTCCCAGGTGAGCGCAGGATCGTCGCTCATGTCGCCGCAGAGACACCTCTGACAGGCGGTACACATGTCCTTCCGATCATCGCTACTCGGACTGTGGACGGACGCGATTGGCTTCGCGTTCGGCTCGCGGGCCGACCCAATGGAAAAACCGGTTGGATCCCTGCGAGCGACGCCCAAGTCATCAACCTCCGCTGGCGCATCCTTGTAGACACAGGGAGCAGAGTGATGGTCGTCTTCAAGGACGGCAAGAGAGTGCGTCGCCTACGAGTCGTGGTTGGAGCATCGAGCACTCCAACTCCCACAGGCCACTTCAGCGTTATGGAGCGAGTGCGGCTTGGGACGACTTGGTCAAAGTACGGATGGGCGCTTGCCCTGTCGGCGTTCTCCAACGTGCTCAAGCACTTTGATGGCGGGCAAGGTCAGGTCGCAATCCATGCTCGCGGCAGCCTGCAGGGTGATTTGGGAAGCGCTTCTTCACACGGCTGCGTGAGGGTTCGTGACACAGACGCGAGCTGGCTTGCCCACCGGATTCCGAATGGAACCGCGGTAGACATCCAGCGCTAAGCGCGAGAGACGGGAGCGACGGGACTCGAACCCGCGACCTCCGGCGTGACAGGCCGGCGCTCTAACCAACTGAGCTACGCCCCCGGTGGGCGCGAGACTACCGCACCGAGCACCCTAGGATGTTCGTCATGGAGGCCACCGCCCAGAAGCGTCCCCGCCCAGACACCTCAACACCGTCCCCGCCGGTGCCTGTTTCATTCTCTGCGGTAGGCCGGTTAAAGCGCGAGTTCGACGCCGAGCGGAATCGCAATTGCGCCTATCCGCCGGGGGAGATGAGCTGGTCGCTGTCACGCACACTTGGCTTCCAACGGGATCCTCTGACCTACCTCCTTGACGGTTACGCCAAGTACGGGCCAGTCTTCACTCTCCGCATCTTCACTGTGCCTGTCGTGTTTGCCCTCGGCCCCGAGGCCAACCACTTCGTCCTTGTCAGTGATGCAGACAAGTTCCGTTGGCGGGACGGCGCACTGGGCGACCTCATCCCTCTGCTGGGGGACGGACTGCTCACGACCGACGGTCGGTACCACCGCCGCGCCCGGCAGATCATGGTCCCGTCCTTCCACCGTGACCGGATTGCTCTGGCCGGCGAGACGATGCTTGACGAGGTCAACGCTGCTGTTGGCGGCCTTCGCGAGGGCCAGCAGTTCGACATCTACTCATGGACCAGGCACCTGGCGCTGCGGATCGCGATGCGAGCACTGTTTGGGTTTGACCCAGACGGCCGTGAGGGCCAGACCGCAGCTGACTTTGAGACAGCCCTTGATTACTACTCGCAGGACTACTTCCGCCAAGCACTCCGCGGACCGCGCAGCCCATTCGACAAGCTAGTCAAAGCACGCGGCAGACTGGACGAACTGATCGCCCAAGAATTCGCAGCCCGCAGAGCAAACCCAAGCGAGGAAGCTGACGACCTTCTGGCCATGCTTCGCGCAGCACGCGACGGAGAGGGCAACGGACTCTCTGACTCTGAGATCCGCGACCAAGTGATGACCCTCCTGTTCGCAGGCCACGACACAACCACTTCAACGGTGACCTTCCTGTTCCACGAGCTCTCCAAGAACCCGCAGGAATTGGCCCCGCTGCTTGCCGAGCAGGACGAGGTCCTCGGCGACCGCCCAGTCACTCCTGCCGACCTGACGGGAGACGCACTCCCGCGCCTTGAGATGGCGATTGAAGAAATCTTGAGGATTTACCCACCAGCATGGGTTGGGCCACGTCGCGTGATGGAGAGCTTCAACCTTCATGGTGTCCAAGTACCCAAGGGCGTGCAGCTCTCGTACTCCTCGTGGGCAAGCCACCACCTTCCCGATGTGTGGCCGGAGCCAGACGCTTTCAGGCCGGAGCGATTCTCACCTGAGAACAAGCCAAAGATCCCGAAGGGCGCGTATGTCCCGTTCGGAGGCGGCTCGAGGACATGCATTGGGATGAGGTTTGGCCAGATGGAAGTGCGCGCTATCGCGACCGCGATTCTTCGAAAGTGGCGCCTTGAGGGCAAAGCCAGCTACAAGCTCAACATTCGACAGATGCCAACCCTCTCACCGCGAGAGGGAATGCCAATGACTGTTAAGCCACGC
>CAZZKI010000247.1:0-2494 GCA_964654785.1 uncultured Solirubrobacteraceae bacterium | reverse complement strand
TGCGCCGTTAAGTGCTTGCCGTCCATATGGACTGGGTAGTTGTTGACGAACGCTGGGCAGACGTTGTCCTTGCAGAAAACCTCGCCAAGGTCGAGGAATGTTGCCCCCGTTTTCTTGGCTGCTCCAGCAGTCCACTTGATCTTCTCCAGCTGGCTGTAGATAGGCCCGTTGCACGGCTTTGCGTCGGTTCCACGGAGGCACTGTTCGAATGTGGGCGTGCTTGGTGGTGGGCTGATCCAAAGGATCTTTGCGCCGGTCGTCTTCATCTTGGCGAGCATGCGGCCCATTGCCTCATTGGGCGTCGTGTAGACAGAGGAGGTCACGACAAGGGCTGGCTTCAGCTTCGCTACTTCCGACTCCACAAGCTTTGCGTGCTGTGAGCAGTCAATCCCCTTCTGGTTCTGACCTGGTGTGCCAGGCGCTCCCGTTGGGTCACAACCTTCGAGGGTGAGCGAGCGAAAGTCGCTGTGCTCGGGGAGAGTTTTGAGGAGCGAGTCGCGCCATTGGGAAGCGATTGAGTTGCCGACGAGGACGACTTTGTTGTTGGCGCCTTCTGGCCAGCTCAGGCCGCTGGCGCCTGTGTCCGGGACGCGGCAAGCGTCCTCTTGGGCTGGCCCGGTGATCGTGTAGCAAGAGGTCTCTGGGCCAAGGCCCTTAGCACCAGCGGCGAGTTGCATCTCAGCCTCGGAGTACTTCTTCTGCTTCACGGCTGCGGCGAGAGCGGCCAGCCATTCCGTCTGGGTTGGTGCAGCATCGGCCGCACTGGTTGCCGAGCCGGGCTCGCCCGATTGGCCGGTCCAGTTGGCCCACTTGTCAACACCTTCCTTGACTTGGGCGCTCGTACCATCCGCCGTTGGCAGGTCTGGGGTGGGGCGCGCAAACAGGGCGATGCACCCGACAACAGCGAGGCCGCCAATTGTCATTGCCGTCAATCGGTTTGAGTTGGCCTTCATCCAGCGCTGACTCTCCGCCGTGTCCTTCGGGATCTTGAGCTTCCTGAATGGGGTCTCGATGAAGTAGTAGCTAAGCGCTGCGGCACCAATCGAGAGTCCGAACAGAAGCAGCCGGACAGGCACTGTCTTCGCCCCGTGAGGGAACAGCGCAACTGCGAACACGATGATCGGCCAGTGCCAGAGGTAAAGCGAATAGCTAATTCGGCCGATCCAGCGCGGGCCGGGTGTCGCAAGAGCGCTGCCTACAACAGTGGTGCCTCGCCTTCGAACTCCTGCGGCCAGGATCAGCGCGGTTCCGACCGCCGGGAGGAGAGCTATCGCGCCGGGGTAGGGAGTGTCAGGCCCGATCACAAACAGCGAAAGCACCAGAAGGCCGATGCCTCCAGCGGCTGCAGCTTCGGCTGACGGTCCCTTCAGCTTCCGCGCGAGCGTCACGCGCATCGCAAGGCCAGCGCCGAGGGCTAGTTCCCATGCGCGGGTGAGAGGGGAAAAGTAGGCGCTGTCAGGTGACTTGGTTGTCGCATAGATAGACCATGCAAGCGATGCGATGAAAACGACGAGGCTGACAAACCGCACTCCGTCACGCCAACCAATTCGCTTGTTTGACCACTTCTGGAACAGGGTGGCCCAGAGGAACAGAGCTGGCCAGACGACGTAGAACTGCTCCTCAACTGCGAGCGACCAGAAGTTCTGCAGAGGCGAGACAAGGTTGGTCTGGGCGAAGTAGTCGGTCGCCTGGTGCATCAGCTGGAAGTTCGCCCCGAAGAAGGTTGCCCAAAGCGCGTCCTCTTGGACTTGTTCGAAGCGAAGGTTGGTGAACAGGACCTTCGCTGCGATGAGCACAACAGCGATCACAGTCATAGCGGCAGGCAGGATGCGCCGTGCCCGGCGTGTGTAGAAGTCCCTGAAAGAGATTGTCCCTTGCGAGTGGTGGGAGCGCCCGCCACGGTTGCGGTACTCCTTGCGCATCAGCCCTGTGATTAGAAAGCCGGAAAGGACGAAGAACACATCCACCCCGATGAAGCCGCCACTGAAGCCTGGGACATTGAGGTGGTCCAGCACCACGAGTAAGACGGCAACGGCTCGGAGGCCTTCGATGTCACCCCGGAAGCGAAGGTGCGGGGTTGGGTCGTCGAGCACCGGTGTGCTGCTGCGGCGACGCCGCTTGCGCTTGCCCGACGAAGTTGCTGTGGTGCCCTCTCCAGTGCTCATAAGGAAGAGGTGAGTCTAGGTCGCGACGCTGGCGTGTGCCGTAGCTAGGACCAGAGTGTCAATTAGCCTGCCGGCTGCTTTGCCCCAACTGCTTTGGCGATCGCGTCGCGGACGAAGCCTCTTACTTGGAAGAGCGTGTCTGCCGTCAGGTGGAATCCGTCGAATCGGACTGGTTTATCGCTAACGAAGGCAGGGCAAACCCTCTTGAAGCAGAAGACATCCGCCCCCGAGAAGGTTGAGACCCCAGCAGCCTTACCTGCCGCTTCAAGCTTCTTGTAGTCGTTAATCAGGATTGGGTAGAAGGAGCCATTGCACTGCTTGATCTGAGT
>CAZZKI010000246.1:0-2524 GCA_964654785.1 uncultured Solirubrobacteraceae bacterium | reverse complement strand
CTTGAGGGAACTGCGAAGCAGACCGTGTCGCACTTGCTTGAGGCAAGCGCAGCAGCCCGGATTGGCCTGAGCCCGTCAGGCAGCCTCACACCGGGCCGGGAGGCATCGTTCTCGCGACTCCGAGCGAGGAGTTCGGCTTGGTCTGCGTTGCGGCAGGCGAGCTCGACGTCAACCTTTGCTCGCGCGAGCAGGACGGCGAGTGCGGTTCCCGCAGAGCCTGCGCCAACCACTGCGACCTTTCGCAAAGGTGCAACTCCGCCGAGAAGCTCCCACTGCATCCGGACTGGCTCCCAGATCCTGTCGGTAACTGAGATCGCAAGGTTCGGGGTGACCTCCTCCTTCGCAACCTTCGGGAAGTGAAGCGGCTTGCCGATCAAGATCCTCACCTTGTGCGGGCGGAACCGAAAGCCACGGCGGATAGCTTCGGTCCCAATCGCCGCAACCGGAATCACCGGTGCTCCTGAAACGAGCGACAACCGCGCCGCGCCAGTCTTTGGCTTGTCGAGAGGCCCTGGCCGCACACGAGTGCCTTCGGGGAAGATCATCACGCTGTCACCACGGGCAAGGATCGCCTCCGCGGTGGCGAGCATTTCAGCGTCGCCCTTGTCGCGGTTGACGGGGAAGGCGCCGAGCCGGTTAAGGAACCAGCCGGCGATTGAGTTGCTGAAGAGTTCCTTCTTGGCGACAAAGTAGATCGGCCTGTTGATGCAGCAGCCGATCACGAATGGGTCAAGAAATGACCTGTGGTTCGGTGCGATGATCACAGGGCCTGACTTCGGGATGTTTTCCATCCCCTTCCTCGACATCCGGAAGTAAATGAGGAAGAAAGGCTGAAGGATTGATCGCGCGACCCAGTAGAGGACGATGTTTACGCCCTTGTCGCGTGCGCGGCTATGCAGTGCATCGCGGTCCACGGGCTTTCACCCTACTTGGCCTCCGGGCGGCGGAGTCACCTAATCAAACAAGTTTGGGCGCGAGGGGATCAGGCGCATCGGCGCCCTTACCACGGCGGTATCGTCGCTAACAATGGCTGATGCAAGAACAACCGCCAATGGCGCAGCAGCTGGTGCTGCTGCAGCATTTGTCTGGGCGGTAACCGAGCCGCTTGACAAGCCGATCTTTGGCTGCCGGTACAGCGACGTTGAGTTCCTTGGGAAGGGAGTTACACGCGGCCCACGTTGGCGCCTGATCGGGTTCATCATGCACCTCACCAACGGCGCGATCTTCGGCGCGATCTACGCCAACACAAAGCAGCGCCTTCCAGGGCCTCCCGTTGCCAAAGGGTTCATCGCCGGCATGATCGAGCACCTGCTCTCCTGGCCCGGTACCGCGGTTGCCGACAGGATCCACCCGGCAAGAGATGAACTTGTAAGCCTTTCCGGCAACAGAGCGGCGTTTGCTCAGGCGACATGGCGGCACGCACTCTTTGGCGCCACCCTTGGTGCTGTTGAGGGGATCCTCAATCCTGAGAATCCCACCGACGAAGTAGCCGACGACGAACTCGTCTAACTGGGTATGGCCAGCGAAGTTCTGATTACTGGCGCATCCGGTTTTGTTGGGGGCCACCTTGCGAAGACCTGCGCGGCAGCAGGTGACGAGGTTGTCGGGGTTTCAACTTCAGGAGCGAGCGCCGCAGGCCGCGGCATCGCGTGCGACCTGCTTGACGCAGAAGCGACGCGTGAGCTGGTCGCCAGTGTCCAGCCGAGCATCGTCTATCACCTAGCCGCCCTTGCCTCGACTGGGCGCTCCTGGCAGGAGCCAGTGCGCTGCCTTGCCGACAACCAAACGATGACTTGGAACCTCCTGGAGGCAGTCAAGGCTGAGGCCCCGGACGCAACCGTCTTGATCGCCTGCAGCGGCGAGTCCTACGGAAAGCCACAAAGCCTTCCCATTGGGGAATCACACCAGCTCGCGCCTGCGACCCCGTACGCACTTGCCAAGACAGCTAGCGACCTGACGGGAGGGCTATTCGCAGAGGCCCATGGATTAAAGGTTGTTCGGGCTCGAGGCTTCAACCACGCTGGCCCCGGCCAAGCTGGTGAGTTCCTGATTGGTTCGCTCGTCGGCCAAGTGGCAGACGCTGTCAAGGACGGCAACTCGGCTGTAACCCTTCGCACCGGCACGGCGGAAATTCGCCGCGACTACACAGATGTTCGTGATGTAGCGGTGGCCTATCGCGCGCTGGCAGCAGGCGGCCATACGGGCGTAGTCAATGTCTGTTCAGGAAGATCGGCCTCGACAGCCGAGATCGTTGAACTCGTGTGCGAAGCGGTATCTGGGCGGATTGAAGTCCAGCACGAAGTTGACCCCGCCCTCGTCCGCCCACATGAGACCACAGAGGTCATCGGCGACCCCAGCCGAGCTCGTGAACTGATCAGTTGGGAAGCAAGCATCCCCCTGTCACAGACAGTTGCTGACTCACTGGCTGACGCTCTCAGCGAAGCCGGGTAACCTTCCCGTTTCTGCCGAAGTAGCTCAGCTGGTCAGAGCACCTGTCTTGTAAACAGGGGGTCAGGGGTTCGAA
>CAZZKI010000245.1:0-2560 GCA_964654785.1 uncultured Solirubrobacteraceae bacterium | reverse complement strand
AAGCTGGAGGTGCATGCCAACAACCTGCAACAGGCGGTCGGCATCTTCCGCGCCCGCTACCAGCACACCCTGCGTCAGACCCCTCGTGAATACGTGTCGGGCGAAACTCACTACCTGTTCGGCCACCGCTACCGGCTTCGCGTTGACCAGATCGGCGGACACAGCAGTGTCGAGATACGCGGTAAGGCCACAGTCGTGATGCAAGTGCCCGAGGGAACGACGTTAGAGTACCGACGCAATCTCATGGACCGTTGGATCCGCCAGCAGCTCGAACGGGTTGCGGCGCCACTGCTCGATGAGTGGTCGGCCAGGATGGGACTCAACCATCCGGTGACTTTACGCCTGCGACGCATGCGCACTCGTTGGGCAACGGTGAACGAGCACAGCGGTCGTCTCACTCTGAACACGGAGGCCGTTCGGCAACCACTGGAATCCATCGAACTACTGATCGTGCACGAGTTGGGGCACTTCCATACCCGAGGGCACGGCGAGGAATGGATCGCGCACATGGACCGATGGCTACCGAACTGGCGGGACCGGCAAGAACGCCTTGACGCGGCGATGCTCAGCCACGAAGCCTGGCGCTGCTGAACTCTTCCCTCCTAGAGCAACAGATGCGCGTGGCGGCCAATGCATGGTCAGCAGGCTTCCGCTTACGGGTAACTTCGCGAGCATGAGGCTGAGGAGTCAATCCGCAGGCTGGTCCGGAAGCCCTTGTGATTCGGCCGCCTCATCGTAAGGAGCGATCGCTTCGTCAAGTAGGGCGTACAGTTGGGCTTCCTCTTCCGGAGTGAAGGGATCTGTCCGATCCATTCTGGCCCGGTATTCGAGGTCTTCCATGCGCTTGTCGTAATCCGAGAAGTCAGGTCCGTCAGTCATGGGTCCTCCCTATCTGAGATTGCTGACCCTAGTGTTCTGGGAGTCCAAGGATTGGTTGCTCATGCGCCCGGGTCGTCAACGGGGATCCAGATTTGCTTGAGCGGCAGTTCTGATCGGATGTCGGCCTGAAGCTGCGGGTACAACCTGTAGACAGCCTTGATGAGGTCTGCAGAATCCCAGACACGGATCTGGAATTTCGTGGTCTCAAGAAACTTCTCGGCTTGCCTGTTCACGCCTCCCCATGCCACCAGCAGCGCCTGGTCAGCGTTGAATCGGGTGATAGCGCCTTGCAGGGTCTGCACAACCGGATCACCAACTGGGGTCGAATCTGATTTCACTTGAACGACTACTCGCGGCGAGTCAAGGCCGAGAGGGCCTCGGCCGGCGAGGACGTCGACTCCTCCATCGGCTCCGGGTGGTTTCCGTTCGCAGACAAATCCGTCGGCGACCAAAACCGCTTCAACGAGGCGGGCTAGGTCATGGCCAGTGAAGCTTTCCTGAATCAGGGTCTGGATTCGAGTCGCTGCGAAGTCCTCGAGCTCCTGTCCGGTAGTGAGAACCTCAACGCCGTTGGTGACGTCAGCGTCGACGGTGCTGATGGTGAGCCCTGTTGTCCTGGCTCCGGGGTCGATCCCTGTGAGCAGCACTTGCTCGAGTCGCCAAGCGGCGTCGTTGCGGGTGGCTTCGAATACGGTGAGGGCCGAACCCAGAATGAATAGGAGATCTTGTTTGATGGCCGTGCGAGGAACATCGGTTCGCTGCCAATCAACGCGCAGCACATGTCTGCGCGAGGGGTCCGGCTCGTCCGCCAGGTACTCGTATCCACTGGTGACGCGCCCGAATGCGATCTGTGACGGCGTTTTCAACGGCAAGACCATGAGGTTGCCGGCTGCGATTCGGGACCTAAGGGCCCACAGTTGGCCCGTGTAATTGGGGAGCGCCCCGGCCTTCTCGGAATCCCCGTACACCTGGGCCACAACGGAAGCCATCTGCTCCCGGGATGAAACGTCAGTGAGGTCGGGGATTTGGACCCAGCCGCCGCCACCGAGGCCGTTGTCCAGAGCCCATGCGTCTCGCTCGCCGTGTCGTCCCGTGCGGACCGTCCATGCTGGTGAAGTCACACCGCCCCCGCTCTTTCGACAGTCACGTGTCTTCGAAGCCTACCTAGGGGCGGAGGTGACTTGGGCGTGCTCCGGGTCGCAGCACGCAATCGGGCCTCTGGGTCCCCTTTGCCCGCCAATCGAATGCCATCCCGGCACGCCCCGGCACTGTCCAGGTCATGGAGACACTTGAGCGCACCTACACCCTGGATGAGGCCGCCGAGGCCATCGGCATCTCCCGCTGGACCCTGCGTGACTGGGTCAGCCGCTACGAGGTGCCCCATCGCCGCCGAGGCCGCGTCAAGGGCGTCTACTTCACCCAGGCCGACCTCGAGGAGATCATCGCCTCCCACGCCCGCCCCGCTGCGGCTCCGGCATTCGCGCGGAGCCGCAGCAAGCGGGTCGCGATTTCGGTGGCTGAGGTGCCGGCAGAGTTCGCGGCCCTTCGCCGGTAGCCCTCAGGCGGCCGGCTCTGCGCGGGCGTCCTCGTCCCCGGCGCTGTCGTCGGCGTCCAGGGCCACCAGGCGCACCGTGGTAGTCCGGCCGGCCCAAGGGGCCGTGAGCCTGCAATCCGGAGATCT
>CAZZKI010000244.1:0-2598 GCA_964654785.1 uncultured Solirubrobacteraceae bacterium | reverse complement strand
CCATGTGGACGATTACTACCCGCGGCTTCTACTCAACTGTCGCCCACCGCGACAAACTCGACAGCGTCTTAGTGCGCGGTCGAGTGCGTGAGGACCTTGAGGCCCTCACTGACCTGATCCCAGACCTCGAAGTGTTTGAGGACACCGCCGCCGACTATCGCTGGCGTGCAGTTACCACCAAGGAAGCTTGGGGCAAGGCAATCCAGCAGATGGCCGCCGAGGTTGACTACGACAACTTCAAGAACGCAGTCGCAGCCCGCCAAGGCAAGGACCGTGCCCGCGTGTACAGCGCAGTTTGGGGGGACCTCTATGGCCTCCAGTCGCGCAACTGAGTCAACGCGCCAGATTTTGCACGGATTCACAAATCCCTAGGCGATAGGGCCACCATGGTTTAGGATTCGCGGCGTTAATTTGAATCACGTGAGGAGCAGGGAATGACCACAAACCTTCTGACTTCGAGTCAGGAAACTTGGCTTTGGATCGGCACCATCGGAATGGCGCTTGGCGCTGTGGCGATCGGCACGATCGGCCGCGGACTTGGAGCTCAGGCACACCATGCCGTAGCGAGCTTCTTCGTCTGCGCAATCGCAGCGGTTGCATACCTTCTTATGGCTCGTGGCCAGGGAGACATCCTCGTCACTCAGACTGATGTTCTGCTGACTCCAATCGGCGGAATCGTCAAGTCAACCGACAAGGTCGTTTTCGTGGCTCGTTACGTTGATTGGGTTGTAACTACGCCACTTCTTCTCATCGGTCTCATTGGAGTAGCCGTTAAGCAAGGTGCTGGCCGTGCGCTTGTCGCCACTGCAATTGGCGCTGACATTCTGATGATTGTCACCGGCCTGTTTGGTGCACTCTCAATCGACGAGACGAACAAGTACATGTGGTTCGTGATCAGCTGCCTCTTCTTCCTGATCGTGCTCGGCATTGTTTGGGGCCCAGTCCGTGCAATGGCCACTGCCGCAGGCGGAGCAACTGCTGCTCTCTACAGCAAGCTCCTTGGGATCCTTACGGTTCTGTGGTTCATCTACCCAGTCCTGTGGCTCCTCGGCAGCGAAGGCACAGGCGCCATCAGCCTCAACGCTGAAGTTGCAGTGTTCGCTGTCATTGACCTACTCGCAAAGGTCGGCTTCGGACTCGTTCTCGTAACGGGCGCCAAGAAGCTCACAGACGGTGCGCAGGCAACTCCTGCCAGCTGAAGTTAAGTAGCGCTTCAGATCGGCCGCTCTGGCGATTCACCCAAGGGTGAGTCAGCCGGGGCGGCCTTTCTAGTTCTTGGGCGACTGTCAGGAACGGGGCGCTCGCGGCGACCGATTAGTTCATGACTGAATCTAAAAGCCGGCTGCCCGCAGAGCCCACAAAACTGCGGTTGAAGGGCGATGTGATGAACGCGATGGTTAGCGGGCACTACATGTCGTACGTAGACAACGTGCTTGTCTCGGTCGCGGCGGCCGAGTCACTGCACTGTGTTCGCGCTGCCTCATGGACGAGCAAGGAACTGAACGTATGGCAGATCGACGCAGAGATCCTCGCCAGCTACCGCAGCACTTGGGATGACGAAGTGCTCTACCGCGTGCTCGATGGCGTGGCGATGGTTGTTGGCAGCCTTGACATGGTGCGCGTGAAGATTGGAGCGCCGAGTCCAGCCTCTGCCAAGGAGATTGAAAAGTGGCTGCGCGGTCGTATGCCCGAGCACATCCCAGATGAGAAGTTCAAGCAGGAAGTTGACGCAAAGGTCATGTGGCTTGGGCCTGACGGCACCCCGTCGAGCTTCTCGCGTGGCGTGCCAGCGTCAAAGCTCGCTGATTTGGAACTCAACTACGCAGCGGACACGCGTAACGCGTTGGCCCAACTTGCTGAGTTCTCGCCACCACCGTCAAATGGTCGACTGATCCTCTTCCACGGCGAGCCAGGCACTGGCAAGAGCAACGCGATCAAATCCATTGCCGCCGAGTGGCGCGAGTGGGCCGACATGATCATTGTCTCGGACGTTGAACGGCTGATGCGCGACCCTGAGTACCTGTTGAACATGGTTCGACCTGCTGACGCTCGCGGCCGTAAGGCGAAACTCAACGACGGCCGCTACCGACTGCTGGTAATGGAGGACGCTGGCGAGTTCTTAAGCCCGCAGGCGAAGGCCGAGACTGGACAGGCCCTGTCGCGCCTCTTGAACATCACCGATGGTGTGATGGGTGACGCCGGGCGTGCGCTGATGTTGATCACCACGAATGAGCACATCTCAACCTTGCACCCTGCCGTGTCACGTAAGGGTCGCTGCATGGCGGAGATTGAGTTCTCCCGCTTGAACCGTGCGGAGATCGAGGCTTGGTGTGACAACAAGGACATTGAGGCTCCCGATGAGGAGTCGCTCACTTTGGCCGAGCTCTACGCGGCCACGCGTGACGCTCCAATCCGCTTTCAGCGGCAGGCGACTATCGGCTTCGCCGCTTAGTTCCAGCCGACGATTGGCAGGACTGTTCCGTCCCGCCGCACATACGAGTTACCGCCTGACTTGGCCATCATCACGGCCGGGTAGGCGGGCTCTGTTGGTGCATCACCGCTGATCTGCAACCACTTGCGACCAACCCGCAGGTGATC
>CAZZKI010000243.1:0-2621 GCA_964654785.1 uncultured Solirubrobacteraceae bacterium | reverse complement strand
GAGAGCGCGGCCGGAGTAGAACCAGACCCGCAGCCGGACGGCAGCCTGCGCTTCCACCCCGCTGACGAAACCGCGGTCGCTGAGCTATCCAAGCAGTTGGTCTCAGCAGGAGCGTCAATCATTGAGATGGCGCCGAGGTCAGCCACTCTTGAAGAACTCTTCTTCGACCTCACAGAGGGCAAGCAGTGAGCCGCCCATCCACTCTCAGGGTTTACGCGTGGGAACTGCGGAAGCTGCGCGCCCAAAAGCGAACTTACATTGGGATCGGAGCCGCCATTCTGGTCCCGCTCGCGTTCACAGTCGCGGTTGCGCTTCGGCCTGGTGAACCCCGCGATGTTCCGTTTGGCCGCTACATCCATGAAACAGGCCTGGCTATCCCGCTGGTGATGCTCCTGTTTGGATCCATCTGGTTCTTCCCGCTCATCACCGCGCTTGTCGCAGGCGACATCGTCGCAGCGGAAGACCAAAACGGAACACTGAAAACAATCCTCACTCGTTCAGTGGAGCGCAGTCAAGTCTTCGGTGCCAAGGTTGCTGCTGCCTTCACGTACGCGGTCTTCGCAATCGTCCTCAGCGCTGCGTTCGCGACTGTCGCTGGAATCCTCGTATCAGGCTTCAACCCGCTTACGACATTGTCCGGGCAACGAATAAGCGCGGGGCAAGGCTTAGGGCTCGCCGCCGGGGCAGTTGGGGTCTACCTCCTACCAATCGCAGGAGTTACCGCGATCGCCCTTCTACTGTCAACTACGCTGAAAAACAGCGCCGCCGCTGTTGTAGGAACGCTGATGTTCAGCCTGCTTTTGCAGCTCGCAGTGATCATTCCTGGACTCGGTGGGCTTCAGCCATACCTCCTGAGCACCCAGTTCAACGCGTGGCAGGGACTGCTCCGCAGCCCGGTGGATTGGGAGCCAATCATCCGCGCAGCTTGGGTCTGCTCGGCCTATACGGTGCCAGCGCTCCTAATCGCGCTAGTCGTGTTCCTCCGCCGCGATGTAACTGGCGGATAGCGGCTACCCCGCGCTCATCCCGCGGGTAAGCACTAAGTGCAACAGGCTCGCTGCAGAGAGATTGGGATGTGTACCCAACTGAAGTGAAAGCGAGGAATGCATGGCTAACGCACTCACACGATGGGAGCCATTCGCTGATCTGGCGGAGATGCGAACCAGGCTTGATCAGGTCTTCATGGACATCAGTCCAAGAGGTGGCCACAGCTTCATGCCAGCGATGGATGTGGTCAAGTCGAATGGTTGCCTGATGATCAAGGCTGACCTGCCGGGGATCAAGGCAGAGGAAGTGGAGATCCGGATCGAGGACGACATCCTCACGCTGTGCGGTGAGCACGAGGAATCGCACGAGGACAAAGGTGCTGACTGGGTCAGAAAGGAAAGGCGTTTTGGTTCCTTCTCAAGGTCACTTCCGCTGCCAAGTGGTGTTGACCCTGACCAGATCACGGCCAAGACTCACGACGGCGTCTTGGAGGTGACAGTTCCGTTGCCGTCGTCAAGCAAGCAGTCGGCGGTCACGATCAAACCCGAGGCAACTTGAGCAACTGGATTGCCCGCGGTCGCAGTTGCGGCCGTGGGCGGTCAGCCTAGGAAGCTGGAGTGGCCCAAATGTCGTTGCAGCGCTCACAGACTTCTTCGGGGATGATCCCCGCCTTCATGAGCAAGCTGAACATCTTGCACCCGAGGCAGATACCTAGGTAGGCCTCAAGGGAGGCCGCAACCGTGAGTGCTCCGAGCACCCAGTAGGCCGCGGAAGTGTTGTCAAACGCGTAAACGAGGACTGCGGCTGAGACGGAGAAGAGGACCCCGACTCCCTGAGCAAACCGCTTAGGCGGACCCGGGCACCAGATTGGCTCGATCGGAACCCTCGGGGTCACAACCTTCGTCACAAAGAGGCCGAGCGGACTGAGCTTGGGGCCGGTCAGGACCCGGGCGATGAAGCCGTAGGCAATGACGAGAGTCATCCACTTAAGGTCAAGAATGATTGTCAGCAGGCACATGACGACCACTCCCGAGGCGACGATTCGGGCCGAGATCTCGTTTACGGGATTTGGGAATTCGAAAAGCTTCTTGATCATGGTGATCGGCTTCGCACAATAGCCGACTGATCTGGGCGGTCCCAGTGCTGGCATGATCCATCTTTATGGCACCTGCCCCCGGATACGCGAACACCTGCTGGCCAGGAGAAGACGGTGGCCCAACTCGCGAACAGGCCCCGCATGGCATTCCCGGCCTAGGTGCAACTCCACCAAGCTTCGAGCTTCTTGCCTCGAGGCCCGCGCATGGTGCCCACATGGGAGTTGTTGGAACTGAAGGCCGTATGTATGTCTTGCGCTCGCTATTTGGCAAGACAGTCCTCAATGACCCTGCTGAGGCAATCGTCGAGAGCGTTGACCCGCTCACACTTGAGCCCCTCCTCACCTCGCCAGTGCTCCCTGCTGGTCCTTGGTGGGCTGGTGGGCTGGCAGTTCACGCCAACGGCAGCATCATCGTTGTCTCCGGGCGGTGGATCCACCGGCTCAATCCCGACACACTCGAAATTGAGGCTGCGCGCAAGCTTCCTACAGGGCGTCCGCACAACTCCTTTGTTGTTCTGGACGACGGAACGATCGTCCT
>CAZZKI010000242.1:0-2635 GCA_964654785.1 uncultured Solirubrobacteraceae bacterium | reverse complement strand
CCCGGATTCATGATCGTCTGTCCTTCCTGCTCGGCAGAGGTCAGCCCGTACGTCACGGAATGCCCGTATTGCGGGAAGCGTGTGCAGAAGCGCGCCCCCAAATTAGGAAGTGCTGAGCCCAAGAAGAAGCGCCAGAAGAAGCCTCGCAAGACTCGCGCTGGGGTTCCTCGCATTGAGCTGGGCGACAACCGCCTCCTTGCAGTCCCAGCTCTTATTACCGGTGCCGTTGTGCTCAGCATCCTTGTTCGGGCCGGTGTCGTTAAGTCGACCACTGTCGGCTTAGTGGGCCACATCAACGGCGATTGGTTCAAGCTCCTAACCGCTCCGTTCTCAAATCCGAACGTGGCTTACGCATTCATTGTTCTGGTGGCGTTCGCTCTGTTTGGGTCACGGCTTGAGCAACGGTTCTCCACTGGATCGCTCTTGGTGATCGCGGTTTGGCTGCTCTCGGGAGCACTTGGTGCTTGGCTCAGCGCGGAGACGCTAATCGTGTTCGCCTCGGGCGCCCTTGCCCCAGCAACGGCAGTCACAGTCGCTTATGCAATGAGCGCTGTGGAAGCCCGCCGCGACGACGGAGACACAGACCTTGCTGGCCCAGGGGTAGTGCTCGCAGTGCTGTTTCTGCTTCCCCCGTTTGTCGCGGGGGCAACCTGGATGGAGATCGTCGCTGGGGTAATCGTCGGAGTGGGAGCGGGAAGTCTCGTTGTCATGGCCGACCGCCGGCGGTAACCTGAGACCTCGCAACAAAGAGGGGGTAGAAGTAATGGAGATCAGGTTCCTTGGGCACTCAGCGTTTGAGCTGAAGAGCGACGAAGCGACTGTGCTTGTAGATCCTTTTCTGACGGGCAACCCGAAGGCGGCGGTTGCTGCTGATGAGCTGAATGCTGACGCGATTCTCGTCACTCACGGCCACGCCGACCACCTTGGCGACACCGTTGACATCGCCAAGCGGACCGGAGCTCCAGTTGTCGCGATCGTGGAGCTGGCAGGGGAGATCTCCGATGACGGCGCACCGGTGACCCACGATCCAAACCTTGGCGGCACTGTCAACTTTGACTGGGGCTGGGTAAAGCTCGTCCCCGCCTGGCACACGTCAACAACTCCAAAGGGCCAAGTCAATACTCCAGCAGGGCTTGTCATCAACATCGGCGGTAAGACGATCTACCACCTTGGTGATACGGCGCTTTTCAGCGACCTGTCGCTGGTGAACGGCCGTCCCGCCCAGCTTGACTTGGCGATTGTGCCGATAGGCGGCCACTACACAATGGACCGCCACGACGCTGTTGAGGCCTGCCGCCTCGTTGGAGCTCCGCACGTGATTCCTTGTCACTACGACACATTCCCTCCAATTGAGACTGACTCAGCGGCGTTCGCAGCGGAGGCTCAAGCGGCTGCCAATTGCCAAGTCAGTGTCCTTGCTCCGGGGGAGGTCCTTTCGCTATGACAACCGCAGTAGTACTGGTTGACGTTGAACGTTCGGAGATGGCGAACTTTGGCCCCCAACTGGCAGCGATCGAGGGTGTGGCTGAAGCTCACTCCGTAGGCGGCGAATGGGACTTTGTGGCAATCGTCCGTGTTCCTAAGAGCGAGAACCTTGCCGGTGTCGTCAGCGGTGAGATTGGTGGGCTTCCGGGAGTGATACGGACTCACACAATGGTTGGCCTGCAGGCCTTCTAGAAAAGCCGAAGGGCCCGGCCGCCCCCGGCCGAGCCCCTCTATTACCCGATCCCCCGATCAGGAATTTGGAACCGCTGCAGGCTGGGCCTGTGCCTCGGTGGCGCTGCCCGCCTCTGCGGACGCCCCTGCAGCCTCAGAGCCATTGGCTCCGGTGCCATTTTCTGAAGGTGTTGTGTTGTCTCCCAGGTCAACTGGAAGCGATGTTGAGTCAGTCGTGGTGACGGTCGCCCCCGAATCCGTCGCGGTAGCTGTGCTTACCGCAGCTGGTGTCGCGCTGGTTGTGTCAACCGCTACCGCAGGCTCAATCGAGATCGGCGCTGTGGCGACAGCTGTAGCTGCAACCGCAACCGGCTTAGCTGCTGGCTTGGGCGCAGCTGCAGCGCGAACTGCTGGCGCTGAATGAGCAGCTACGACTTCACTGTTGTGGATTGCGTTTACGCCAACCGGTGCCACCTGAGCAGTAACGATGGCTGCTGCCGCGATGCCTGCAGCTGCCTTAGATGCCACTGTTGAGGCGCCAGCGGAGATGCTTCCGGCGATGCTGCCTGCTGATGCACTCGCGCTTGCCGCGGATGTACCTGCAGCAGCTGATCCGCTTGTGGCTTGGCTGCCACCAATCCCGATCTGGGCGACGATCCACTGCTTGGCAGCGATCAGTGCGCCGACAGGAGCGAAGGCTGCCATCACAGCGTCTTGAGCTGTGAGCTGAGCCTTGAACTCCTTGCAGCGATCGCAGCTCTTCAGGTGGCGCTTCACAGGCGGTGTGAGGCGGCGGGTCAATCCCTCGGCGACTTCGCCAAGTTCGATCCGGACCTCGTCGCAGGTCAGGCCGCGGGCCTCGGACATCTCAGCCAGTGCGACCCGAGCGCGAACCAGAAGCGACTTGACTGAAGGGACAGTGGTGTCCATCGCGGCTGCGATCTCCTCGTAAGGCATGCCGTCCATCTCGCGCAGCATC
>CAZZKI010000241.1:0-2638 GCA_964654785.1 uncultured Solirubrobacteraceae bacterium | reverse complement strand
GGACGAGATCCTGTGGCTCGAGCACGCTGGTGTGACCTTCCACCGCAACGATGTTGGCCAGCTCGGCACCCGCGCATTCGGCGGTGCTTCTCAGGCTCGTACTTACTACGTAGCTGACATCACCGGCCAAGCGATTCTTCACGTGCTTTATGAGCGCCTGATGAAGCACCATGACCAGATTGATCGTTACGAAGAGTGGTTCACCACTGAGCTTCTTCAAGACGACGCTGGCAACTGCGTAGGCGCTGTCTGCCGCAACATTCGCGACGGCCAGCTGCAGATCTTCAACGCGAAGTCAGTGATCCTCGCCTCAGGCGGCGCTGGCCAAGTGTTCAAGCCAACCACCAACGCTCTCATCTGCACAGGTGACGGCATTGCCCAGGCTTACGGGATCGGCGCTCCACTGATGGACATGGAGATGATCCAGTACCACCCGACCACGCTTGACGGCAACGGCTTCCTCATCACCGAGGGTGCCCGCGGCGAAGGCGCGCACCTCTACAACTCGCTTGGCGAGCGCTTCATGGAGAAGTACGCACCCAACAAGCTTGAGCTTGCTTCGCGTGACGTTGTTTCCCGCGCTGAGCAGACCGAGATCAACGAAGGCCGCGGCGTTGGCCCGGATGGTCAGGGAATTTGGCTTGACATCACCAAGGTTCCGCGCAAGCGCACCCTTGAAGCACTCCGCGAGATCGTCAACATTGGCCGCGACTTCGCTGGCGTTGACATCACCCGCGAGCCGATCATGATCAAGCCAGGCATGCACTACATCATGGGTGGCGTGAAGACCGACGTTGACGGACACACTCCGATCAACGGCCTTTACGCAGCTGGTGAAGTTGCTTGCGTTTCCGTCCACGGCGGCAACCGCCTTGGCGCCAACTCACTGCTTGACACTCTGATCTTCGGTCGTCGCTCAGGCGAGCATGCCGCTGACCGAGCACTGGAGAAGGCGATGCCTTCAACCAGCAATGCCAAGCTGACTGACACTGAGGCTCGCTTCCAAGCGATCCTTGACCGCCCAGCTGGTGGCCGTCGCATCTCCGAGATCAAGAATGAGCTCGGCGAGACGATGAACCGCTACTGCGCCGTTTACCGCGACCAAGATGGTCTTGAGAAGGCCCACGAGGTTGTCCGCAACCTCAAGGAAGAGGCCAAGACTGCTCCTGTCGACGACAAGGGAACAGTCTTCAACCAAGACCTCCTTGGTGCTATCGAGCTTGAGTACATGATTGATGTTGCCGAGTGCATCGTCGTTGCAGCCAAGGAGCGCAAGGAGTCACGTGGAGCCCAGTTCCGCACCGACTTCCCAGAGCGCAACGACGCTGAGTGGCTGAAGCACATTGATGTTGCTCGTACGAGCGATGACAATCCTGAGGTTTCCTACTCAGAAGTCACAATTACGCAGTGGGAGCCGCAGGAGCGGACCTACTAGACCCGCCCAATTCGACCGGAAGAACGCAGATGCCCGACTACACACTCCGTCTCCGCCGCTACGACCCGGAATCCGGCGAGGCTCCTCACTACGAGGACTACCAAGTAGAGCTTGAAGGCCACCGCTCAGTCCTTGAGGCAATCCTTAAGGTCAAGGGTGAGCAGGACGGCTCGATTGGCGTCCGTTGCTCATGCCGCGCAGCAATCTGTGGCTCCTGCGGTGTTCGCACCAATGGAAAGCCTGGCCTTGCTTGCCACACGCACCTCGACGAGGCTGCCAAGAACAGCAAGGATGGCGAGAACGTGATCGTCGTCGAGCCGATGGGCAACATGCCGGTCATCAAGGACCTGATCGTGGACATGGAGTCCGTCCACTGGAAGAAGATCCGCCGCGTCACCCCTTGGCTCGTAGGTAAGGAGCCAGTTCCAGAGCGTGAGTACATCGTGCCTCACGAGAACATGGTTGATGTCACCCAGACAATGGCCTGCATCCAGTGCGGCGCTTGCGTTTCTGACTGCCTGACGATGGAGATGGACCCACTGTTCATTGGCCCGGCAGCTCTTGCGAAGGCTTACCGCTTTGTAGGTGACCCACGTGACGCTGACACCAAGGAGCGCCTTGCAGACCTCTCAGAGGATCCGCACGGCATCTACGACTGCACGCACTGCTTCCAGTGCATTGAGGCGTGCCCTAAGGGTGTTGCCCCAATGAGCCAGATCATGCGCCTTCGTCGTCGCGCCGGTTCGGACTTCCACATCGAGGACCGCAACAACGGCCACCGTCACGAGCAGGCTTTTGTGAAGAACATCAAGAAGAACGGCCTGCTCCACGAGGCGGACCTGCTGCCTGATTCATACGGCGGCAAGTTCCACCCGCGTGCGGTACCAGAGCTTCTTAGCTCGCTGCCAGTCGTGCTTCGCGCACTTAAGACCGGCAAGGTGACTCCGAAGAAGGCCCTCCTTCACGAGCACAAGGCTCCAGACGGGGTCAAGAAGATCTTCGAGATCATCGAGAGCCGCCCAGAGCGCAACGAGTACAACCTCTACATCTCGGGCAACGAGGACGACATTGCCGGCGAAGCTGTTGGTGGCGAGTCTCTCGGTACCGGCTCCGCGACTGCAACCGTCGAAGCTCCCGTCGCGGAGGCAGCGTCTCCGGAGACGCCAGTAGTCGAGACGCCAGTAGCTGAAACTCCTGTCGCTG
>CAZZKI010000240.1:0-2663 GCA_964654785.1 uncultured Solirubrobacteraceae bacterium | reverse complement strand
CCTAGGCTTCCAGCCATGACCGAAACTGAACAGGCAGTACTCACAGAGGAGCGCGATGGCGTCCTCATCATCACCATCAACCGCCCCGACGCTCGCAACTCCGTAAATGGTGCAGTTGCCCAAGGGCTCGCTGACGCTGTTGCCCACCTTGACGCATCAGAGGACCTGCGCGTAGGCATCCTCACCGGCGCAGGTGGCTACTTCTGCTCAGGCATGGACTTGAAGGCGTTCATGAAGGGCGAACTTCCCTTCCTTGAGGACGGCGGCTTTGCCGGCATCGCCAAGAAGGGCCCCAAGAAGCCACTGATCGCAGCGGTTGAAGGCTTCGCAGTTGCAGGTGGCATGGAGATCGCACTCGCCTGTGACTTGATCGTCGCTGCTGAAGGCGCCAAGCTCGGCATCCCTGAGGCAAAGCGCAACCTTGTTGCTGCCGGCGGCGCGCTGCTTCGCCTTCCCAACCGCATTCCGTTCCACGTCGCGATGGAGCTCGCCCTCACCGGTGACCCAATCAGCGCCGAGCGCGGCTACGAAGTTGGCCTCGTAAACGTCGTTGCCCCCGTTGGCGGAACTGTTGACGCAGCTCTTGAGCTCGCTGGCCGAATCACAGTCAACGGCCCGCTCGCTGTCTACGCATCCAAGGAGATCCTCACCAAGGCAGTTGACTGGTCGGAAGCCGAAGGTTGGGACGCTCAAGAGGCAATCGTTGCCCCAGTCTTCACCAGCGAGGACGCGCAAGAAGGCGCACTCGCCTTTGCAGAGAAGCGCGACCCAGTTTGGAAGGGCCGCTGACCTAAGCGCCCAACCGGGCTACATTGGACTCATGGCGACCAGCGCACCTGAGACAGGAAAGTTGATCGGGAACTACATCGGCGGCGAGTTCGTCGATGTTGATCCTGCCCGTGAACGCCTTGAGGACAGGAACCCGGCAACTGGTGAACTTCTCGCCCAAGTTCCGCTCTCTGGTGACGCTGAGGTAGAAGCA
This sequence comes from uncultured Solirubrobacteraceae bacterium, assembly GCA_964654785.1. GTDB lineage: Bacteria > Actinomycetota > Thermoleophilia > Solirubrobacterales > Solirubrobacteraceae > WLNJ01. The sequence goes on along the minus strand of CAZZKI010000240.1, from coordinate 1,681 downwards.
GCAGTCCAAGCCGCTCGCGCTGCGTTCCCAGCCTGGCGTGCAACCAGTCCGCTGGTTCGTGCCCGCGCGGTAATGAAGCTGCGCGAAGTACTTGAAGCGCACAAGGACGAGCTTGCTCGCCTTGTAACTACAGACATGGGGAAGACCCTCGACGACGCATTCGCCGAGGTTGGCCGCGGCATTGAGTCAGTCGAGCACGCGACTTCCACGCCAGTCCTGCTTAAGGGCGAGAACCTTGAAGGCATTGGCACCGGTGTGGACGTTGAGCTTGTCCGCCAGCCAGTTGGTGTGATCGCAGCAATCACCCCGTTCAACTTCCCGGCGATGATCCCGCTCTGGTTCCTTCCCTACGCGATCGCCTGCGGCAACACTTTCATCCTCAAGCCAAGCGAGCAGGACCCACTTACCTCAGTTCGGATCATGGAGCTGATTGACGGAATTGAGGAGATCCCAAAGGGCGTCGTCAACCTCGTCAATGGTGGCCGCGACTGCGTTGAGGCAATCCTCGCCAACCCCGGTATTGACGGAGTCTCCTTTGTTGGCTCAGCTGCGACCGCGCGGATCATCAACAGCCGCTGCGCAGAGGAAGGCAAGCGTTGCCAAGCGCTCGGCGGTGCAAAGAACTCAATGGTCGTAATGCCTGACGCTGACCCGGACCTGATGGTCCAAGGTGTCCTTGGCTCGGCCTTCGGCGCTGCCGGCCAGCGCTGCCTTGCCGGCTCAATCGCAGTGCTCGTTGGTGATGAGGACGAGCAGGCAGCAAGCCTCGAGCTGATTCGCGCTGGCGCTGCAAAGCTCGTCACCGGTGACGGCGCTGACCCTGCCACGGATGTCTGCCCAGTAGTCACGCCTGCTGCCCGCGAACGGATCGAAGGCGCGGTTGAAGAGGCTCTCGCCGACGGACTCAGCTTGGTGCTTGACGGGCGCCGTAATGGTGGCGCTGCAGGTGCAGAGCTTGGGCCAACGATTTTGGATGGTGCGCCGATTGGCCACCGAGTACTCACAGAGGAGCTCTTTGGGCCGGTGCTCACAGTTGTGCGCGTTCCAGACTTGGACGCGGCCCTCGATTTCGTCAACTCATCGCGCTACGGCAACGCGTCCGTGATCTTCACTTCGTCCGGTGGCGCGGCCCGCGAGTACCGCTTTGGTGTTGAGGCCGGCATGGTCGGCGTCAACGTTGGTGTTGCAGCACCAATTGCCTGGTTCCCGTTCTCAGGATGGAAGGACTCCATTGATGGAGACCTCCACGCGAACGGAACCGATGCTGTGCGTTTCTACACGCGCAGCAAAGTTGTAACCAGCCGCTGGTAGCCAGGCCTACGCGGCGGGAACCTCCTAACGGTTGGAGGCTTGGCGCCCGGAGCCCCTGTTCCTCCTTGCAGAAGGGTTTTCTAGCGGCTATGCCTCCGCGCGATTGTTCTGGGGCCAGCGCATTGTTTTTTGGTGATTGACGGTTCCCGCTTGCAATCTAGGTAAAGGATTGGCTAACCTGCACAGTCTTGGAATCCGTACACCTGTTTTACGGTTCCGTAACAATTTTCTAAGCCGTACCCCCAACAAGGAGCAATACACACATGAGCACCGCCACCCTCCGCCGTCTGGCATTGGCATTTTCAGCAGCATTTGCATTTGCTGCAGTAGCCGCGCCAGTCGCATCTGCCGACTACACCAAGCGTGAGCT
>CAZZKI010000239.1:0-2681 GCA_964654785.1 uncultured Solirubrobacteraceae bacterium | reverse complement strand
TGAACTGGTTTCCGCAGGTGCAACGCACCTGTGCCTCTACGTATTCGGGGTGAATCTCTGAACGCATCGTCGCCAGTCTAGCGAGGTCGGGCAATTGAGGTCAGTCCGAAGGAGAACAACCAACTGCCCTGCCGTTGTTCGATGTTGATGATTCACTGAGCAGATTGCCCGGGTCCACCTCAAGAAGCGCGGTACCACCAGCATCGCAACGGGCTGCCACCACGCGAACCACCTTCGATTCACCAACCTTGAGCGTCGGAGTTGCAACCTCAACTCTGGCATACGGCGAAAGGACGGTCAGGACCAGCTTTGACGCAAGGGCTGTGCCCTTCCCAGAGTTCGCAACTGTCACGTCGTAGCTGATGTTGCTGGTGCCTGGAACCGCTGCTGTAACAACATTGGTGATCGCGAGGTCAGGCCGCTGGTCCAGCTGGTTGCAGCCACCAGTGCGGATGGTTTGGCGTTTGAGCACCTTCGTCCCTGTTCCGTTCCACTGGAAGTCAACTTCCATCCGATACGTCGCTGGCGCTGGCAGCGAATCTACTTGCTTGTTGAAGATCCAGTTCTTGACCGTCTTGGCCGAAACGGCAGGTTCCCAATAGCCGACGCTTCCCTCAACTTTGACTTCGCTCTCAGCCTGGCCCGTCCGCTTCATGAAGAACCGAAAGCGCAGTTGCATTGTCTGGGTGCCTGACACCGGAAGCATGTGGGCTTGGACGAAGAACCTGCGGTTAGCGAGAACCGGGCTCGAGGAGCACTTGGTGACGTTGACTGACGCGGGCGAGCTAGCCACACGAGGGCCACCAGCCAGCCCGAAGACCTGGGTGTTTGCGAAGTGAGGCTGTTCGTCCTCAGCTGCAGCGGCCGCGCCGCAGAAAGCTGACATTGCGACGAGCGCAATTACAGCCCCGATGCGAACACTGTGTGAATGCATTCTCACGATGGTTTCTAACCCATCGGCGGAGCGCAAGTTTCGACTGGCGAGTCAATCTGTGCCTAAGCACACACTGACTCGCCTCGAAACCTTAGAAATCAGGTGATTTGATAGAGCGGACCGTCGCCACCTTCAGGCGGCGTAAGGCGGCCACCCTTGGCGGTAATTGCACCGCACTGGACGCAGTTCGTGTAGTTCACGATCACGTCAACGTCACCTGACTCGGGTGCGTCCTCTGGGATCTCGTAGACCCCAGCTGGGCACATCCACTTCCAAGTCTCAGCTACCTCACGAGGCACATTCTTCTGAACGCGAATGTGATTAGGCGCATCGTCACGGGTCTGGTTACCAGTGATGAAGACGCTTGAGAGCTTGTCGAACGTGTACTTGCCGTCCGGCTGTGGGTAGTTCTTGCTCGAGTTACCGATGAACATTGGCTGCGCATCGTTGCGATGCAGCGGCCAACGACCAGCTGGGAACTTGCCCTTCGTCGCAATCATCAGGTTGACGAGCGGACCACCCTTGATGAGTCCCATAGCGAACGGCTGACGCACGTTACGGACCTCGTAGAGGTCCTTGCCAATGAATGACTCTTCAACGGCCTCCTCGTACTTCTCGAGTGAAGCGCCAGTCTTGAGGTTCTCGTAAATCGCCTCTGCGGCAAGGATGCCTGACTGAATTGCGTAGTTGACGCCCTTCAGAGCAGCGGTGTTTACGAGTCCGCCTGAGTCACCAGCAATGACAGCGCCAGGCATGCTGAGCTTAGGAACAGCCCAGTATCCGCCGGCTGGGAGTGCCTTGGCACCCCAAGCGACGCGCTCGCCACCGTCAAGGATCTTCTTGACGAGTGGGTGCGTCTTGAACTGCTGGAGCAAGTCGTGCGGTGAAGTGGTCGCGTCTGCGTAATCAAGGTCGACAACGAAACCGATGGAGACAAGGTCTTCACCAGTGTTCTCGTCCTTCATTGGGTAGATCCACGAGCCACCGATCTGATGGTGCTTGGCGCTGATCTTCAGCGGCCAACCGGCGATCGTGTGGATCACCTTGTCAAGTGGCTTTGTGACCTTCCAAACTTCCTTGACGCCAAGCTCCCAAGTCTGTGGCTCACGGTCATCACCAAGGTCGAACTCGCGAATAGCAGCGCCGGTAAGGCTTCCCCAGCATCCATCTGCGAGAACCGTTGCCTTGGCGACAACGTCAACACCAGGCTCGAAGTTAGGCATCTCCTCGCCTTCCTTGCCACGGCCCTTGTCGCCTGAACGGACGCCCTTAACCTGGCCGTCCTCGACGAGCAGCTTGGCTGCGGAGGTCTCAGTGAGGATGTAAGCCCCAGCCTCTTCAGCCTTCTGCTGCATGAAGCGGCACATGGCTGAAACGGACAGGATCTCGTTCCCGTGGTTCTTCAGCGGTGGCGGCGGAGGAATGCGCACCTTGGTCTTCCCGTTGGGGAGCAGGTAGATGCCTTCCTTCTTGACCTCGCCAAAGGCAAAGCCTTCCTTGCGCCAGTCCTCGCGAGTCATGTCGGGGAACAGCTCCTGCAGCGGCTCCGGGCGAATTACAGCGCCCGAGAGGTTGTGGCCACCACAGGTCTTTGACTTCTCAACGACGGCAACCGGGACCTCACCCAGTTTCTCCATCGTCTCTGGATCATCGGCCAAGAGCTGGAGCAGCCTGTTGGCGCAGGCGAGGCCGGCGGTACCACCGCCGACGATCGCTACGCCAACTGCAATGCGCGCATCCTCATGGT
>CAZZKI010000238.1:0-2684 GCA_964654785.1 uncultured Solirubrobacteraceae bacterium | reverse complement strand
CTTTGGTTACTCAGTTGCCGACGACGTTTCGTCCCGTGACCTTCAGAAGAGCGAGCCGCATTGGATCCGCGCCAAGGGGTCAGACACGTTCTGCCCGTGGGGGCCGTGGATCACCACAGCGGACGAGATTGACGATGTTGAAGCGCTTGTAGTGAAGTGCTGGGTGAACGGTGAGCAGCGCCAAGAGGCCCCAGTGAGCGACTTGGTCCACCCAATCCCAGACATCATCAGCTTCATCCAGGAGTCAATCACGCTCTACCCGGGTGACCTCATCCTTACTGGCACCCCAGGTGGTGTCGGCATGGCGATGGACCCACCGCAGTTCCTTGCGGCTGGCGACACTGTGCGAGTTGAGATTGAGCCCCTCGGCTCAATCGAACACCCTGTTCAGTAGTCAGTGAGACTCGATAACGCGGTCAATCAGGCCGTACTCGGCTGCCTCGGCCGCGGTGAAGAAGCGGTCGCGCTCCATGTCCTTGTGGACTTCCTCCACTGACTTGCCAGTGTGCTCCGAGTAGATCCGGTCAATTCGGCCACGGGTCTCGATGATCTCCTTGGCGTGAATCTCAATATCGGTTGACTGGCCTTCAAAGCCAGAGGATGGCTGGTGGATCAGGATCCTCGAGTTGGGAAGCGCCATTCGCTTGCCCTTGGCGCCACCTGCAAGAAGAAGGGAGCCCATGCTCATCGCGATGCCGACGCACATCGTTGCCACGTCAGGCTTGATGAAGTTCATCGTGTCGTAGATCGCAAGGCCGGCGTAGATCGAGCCGCCTGGAGAGTTGATGTAGAGGGAGATGTCCTTGTCCGGATCCTCGCTCTCCAAGTGAAGAAGCTGGGCGACGATGAGGTTGGCGATCTGGTCGTCCACCTGCTGGCCGAGGAAGATGATCCGCTGGTTGAGCAGGCGGGAGAAGATGTCCATCTCACGCTCACCGCGGGCTGTTCTCTCGATCACGCTGGGGATGATTGGCATCTGCTCTCCTCTTGAAGGTCTTCTTTTGGTGTTTATTGGCACCCATTAGCGGGGCGTGCAGCCCTCACGCTAGCGTTACTGAGCGATGGAGCAGCTGAATCTGCCCAATGTCCTCACGGTCATCCGCATCTTGTTGGTGCCAGTGCTGGTCGTCGCCCTGCTTCAGAAGACCTCTCACGGGGACTGGATTGCGGCCGCAGTCTTCGCAGTTGCCTCTTTCACAGACCTTCTGGACGGCCACCTCGCGCGCTCGCGTGGGTCAATCACAACCTTCGGCAAGCTGATGGACCCAGTCGCCGACAAGCTGCTTGTTCTGGCGGCGCTGATCAGCCTCGTGTCGCTTGGCCGTGTCGCAGCGTGGGTGGCGATGGTGATCATCGCTCGCGAGTTCGCCGTCACTGCGCTGCGCGCTCAGGCAGGGACCCAGGGCGTTGTAGTGGCTGCTCAGACTTGGGGTAAGTGGAAGACAGCACTGCAGGTACTGATGGTCTTCGTTCTCATCTTGGCCGGCAACGACGCAGGCATCTGGGTGGACCTGCTCGTTTACCTGACAGTCGCAGTGACGGTCATAAGCGGGGTTGACGCAGTCTTCGGAGTTAGGCGGACTGTTGAGGAGGCCCGTCGAGCAGCCAAGACTCACGAGTGAGGTTTGAGATGCAGGGGGTTTCCTGCTCAACCTCGCTGCGCATGTCGCCGAGCAAGCCGTGACGTTCAGCAGCAACGTTGTGCTGGTGAATCGTCTCTAGGTTCTCCTGACGAGCGCTGATCCAGCATTGATCGTCGAGGTGGCCCAGCTTCTCAACGACACCGCCGATCATCTCGCGTACACAGTCCTCAACGAAGCGGGGCTTGCGATGAGCCTTCTCAACAACTGCGGCCTCATCGGTGCGCTTCATCATCTCGTAGATCTCTGAGGACATTGAGTCCTCAACGATGTCGAGCAGAAGGCGGGCATCAAGGTCTTCGTCGCTTCCAGCTGGCAGGCCGACATGAAGCGTTCCAAGGCCACGCTGGTTATGGGTCGCGACTGGGACTGCGTCGAAGATTTGGTCAATCTGGTCGTCGCTGAAGCCTTCACCCTGAAGGGTTTCGCGCGCCTTCCCGGCAACGATCTGCTGGGCGCAAGGGCAAGCCGTCATACCTTGGGCTTGGACGCCGATGATCCTTCGGGTCGCTCCTTCGTAGGCAACTGCAGAGCCAAGGAGCGTGTAGATCTCTTGCGTCTGGATGCCGGAGACTGGTGCTGGCTTGTGCTCCGGGTAACGGGCCTCGATCAGCACCTCTGCGCGACTGGCCTGCTGGCGGTCGCGAACCTCTGATGCGATGCGCTCGGCGACACGCTCAATTCGGAACTGTGAGTCGCCAAAAACAACCTCACTGATTACATCGTTCACCGTCTCCTCAAAGCGGGACATGTGAGCACCCTTTTGCTCAGGGCCGAGGTCAACAAAGCAATCCATCTTGGCCATGAAGAGCTGGTCTCCATCGGCCATCTTGATGCGGACAACCTTCTCTACTCCGGTCACTCCAACCCGTGAAAGCGAAATCGGGAGCGTTGGCTGCTGTGCCTGCACGTCAGGTGCGAATCGCGGTGCTTTGTACGAAGTCATTGGTGGGGGTAATTACCTGTTCTGGCCGGTTTTGGGAAAGCCCGTGTAAAGGGAGAGTAGAGGTTGTAGAAGTTCGGTTGTTAATACGCGGCAAACCT
>CAZZKI010000237.1:0-2708 GCA_964654785.1 uncultured Solirubrobacteraceae bacterium | reverse complement strand
TGAGAAGTCAACGCTCGATGGCTTGGTTGCAGAAATTAAGCAAGAGGAAGTGGGGATTGCCGTTGGCGGCGACGAGGCTCCGGAAGGCGCGCTCTTCGGAGACGACTCGGGGTTGCGCTACGCCGTTGCGTTTTCGAGCGGACGCGTGCTTGCAGGAAACGCGGATAGTGCTGATGACTTCATTCGCGCCCTCGGTGAGGCGAAGGTCGCCGCACACGACGCAAAGAGTCTCGGCACCGTTCCCGCGGGTCTTGTTCATGACACGCTGATCGGAGCCCACCTTCTCGACCCCGGCCGTCGCGGCTACCCGATTGAGGATCTGGCAGCCGACGCAGGGATCGCAGTCAATGAGGACGATGAGGTCGTCAGGTCCGCCGTCTGGGCGCTTCGTCTGGCTGAAATTCAGCGACCGCTTCTTAGCGAGATCGGGATGGAGAGTCTTTTTGAGGATGTCGAGATGCCAGCCGTCGCGGTTCTCCGTCAGATGGAGCTTGCGGGAATTGAGATTGACCTCGCGAAGCTCGCCAAGATCGCTGAGAAGGTACGAAAACAGGCAGCGAAGCTCGAAGCGGAAATCCACAAGCTCGCAGGGGAGGAGTTCACAGTCGGCTCGCCTCAACAGGTGAGCGCAATTCTCTTTGAGAAGCTTGGACTGACAAAAGGCAGGAAGGGCAAGACTGGCTACTCAACTGACGCTCGGGTCCTTCAGGGCATCAGGTCAGAGCATCCGATCGTTCCGCTCATTGAGGAGTGGCGGGAGACGACAAAGCTCATCTCCACCTATCTCGACGCCTTGCCCAAACTTGTTGATCAGGCCGACGGGCGAATTCACACGACCTTCCACCAGGCCGCGACAGCCACCGGTCGCCTCTCATCCACCGACCCGAATCTTCAAAACATCCCTGTTCGCACAGATCGGGGCAAAGAGATCCGCGCCTGTTTTGTTGCGCCCGCAGGGAAGGTTCTGGTCTCTTGCGACTACTCGCAGGTTGAGTTGAGGATCCTGGCTCACTTGGCGAATGACACTGCCATGAAGAGGATCTTCAGCGCTGGCGAAGATGTCCATACCGCGACGGCTGCAGAGATTTTTGAGATCAAGCCTGAAGATGTGGACGGAGCTCTTCGGGGCAAGGCGAAGATGGTCAACTACGGAATCGTCTATGGACTCTCCGCCTTTGGGCTCGCAGACAGACTTGACATTCCGCAGTCGGAGGCAAAGGAATTCATCGAGCGTTACTTTGCGGGATTCCCCGACCTCAAAGCCTTCATGGATGGGGCTGTCGAGCAAGCTGAGGAGAAGGGCTACGCGGAAACAGTGCTCGGCCGCCGGCGTCCTATTCCAGAGCTCAAAGCTCGTAACCCCCAGGTACGGCAGCTCGGTGCACGGCTTGCAGTCAACACTGTGGTGCAGGGCACCGCTGCCGACATCATGAAGTTGGGGATGATCCGCTGCGCGGATGCGCTTGCGGCCTCCAACTTGGAAACGCGCCTGCTGCTCCAAGTACACGACGAGCTTCTTCTTGAGGCGCCTGAAGCTGAAGCTGAGGCAGCCGCTGCTTTGGCCACGGAGGCAATGGTTGGTGCTTATGAGCTCGAGCCACCTTTGGTGGTGGATGCGGGCTACGGGCCAGACTGGCTGAACGCCAAGTGAGCGAGCCGGCCGCTCCAGCAATGGACGACTCGGGCCACCCAACCCCCAGAGCTGGCCGTGACCCGTTTGAGTGGCTCGTGCTTGCCGCCCTGACGGCTCTCGGCTTTTCGGTCCTCATTGGGTTGGTCGCGCGCGTCGTTATTCGGGGGGGAGTCGTCACCGGCGGCGACGGCTTCCTTGTGGTTGACCCGCTGCAATACCTCAATTGGCTCAGGCAGTCGTCGCTTCATGGTGCGGCAGCCAACCTCTATGACTTCGCTCCGCTTCGCTACACGTTCGTTCACCCCGGGGTGCTGATCGCCGGCGGCTTCCATCGCCTCGGCGCCGGTGTCGCACTTAGCTACGCGCTCATCAAACCGTTTGCCATCGGAGCGATTTTCTTTGCCGTTGCTGCGCTGGTCCACCGTCATGTTCAGGATCGCGGTGACCGGCGGTTGGCGCTTGTGCTCGCGATCTTTTATTGCGCGCCTGCGGCGGCGATTGGTGGCTGGCTGCTTGAGCCGTGGAGTCCTTCGAAGTTCCAACTTGACTTCGCAGGTGGCGAGACTTGGGTTGGTTCGTATCTCTGGGGCTACGTCTTCACAGCGATCGCAGTTGCTCTGGTTCCTGCGGCCCTTCTCGCTTGGGAGCGGGGAAGATCAGGGAACACGCGGGCTCTTATTGCCGTTTACGCGTGCGCGTTTTTTGTCTCTTGGCTTCAGCCTTGGCAGGGCGCAACCTTGATTGCGATCTTGGGTGTGGTGGAGCTGATCCGGATGGGCCAGGATCGTCGTGGGTTCCTAATCAACTTCAAGCAACTGGGGCCAGCTGTCTTGCTCGGGGTGCTCCCGCTTGTCTACTACTTTGTGCTTTCGAAGACTGACCCGGCGTGGGAGCTCGCTGGCAAGGCAAACAATCTGCCCAGGTGGGAAAGCTGGGTGCTTCTGGTGACGATCCTTCCATTGGCTGTGCCGGCAGCTTGGAGTTATCGAAGAGGTGGAGGTCGGTGGGGTGACTTCGGCTCTGTCGCGCTTAGGGTCTGGCCGATTGCGGCGGTCGTTGTCTACTACCTGCCGCT
>CAZZKI010000236.1:312-2717 GCA_964654785.1 uncultured Solirubrobacteraceae bacterium | reverse complement strand
ACCGAGGAAGAGTCAACAGTTGCTCTCTCATTCCGCAACCTTGCTGAAGCTGACGTTCTGCCCGTTGGCAACGCTGGCATCGCCGACATCATGCGCGCCGGTTCAATCGTGTTCAGCGATGCGGCCCTCGAGAGCATGACCGAGCGTGCAACCAAGCCTGTCCGCGCTGCGACCGGAGCAGGGGAGTAGTCATGGACGCCACACAGGTAATCATCAAGCCGATCGTGTCCGAGAAGAGTTTCGTCCTCGCTGAGGCCGGCCGCTACACCTTCCGTGTTCACCCCGAGGCTCACAAGACTCAGATCCGCCAAGCGGTTGAGGAACTTTTTGACGTGTCCGTCGTTGCCGTCCACACTGCCAATGTCCGCCCGAAGCCAAAGCGCCGCGGCTGGACCTCAGGCACAACTCGCAAGTGGAAGAAGGCTGTCGTCACCGTTGGTGAGGGCGAGCGCATTCCGATCTTCCAGTCCTTGGAGCTCAACTAATGCCTACACGTAAGCCAAAGCCAACAAGCCCAGGCATGCGCTTCGTGTCCTACCCGGACTTCGCGGAGATCACTCGCAGCAAGCCTGAGAAGAGCCTCACCGAAGGACTCAAGAAGTCCGGTGGGCGTAACTCAACAGGCCGCAAGACTTCACGCCACCGTGGCGGCGGAGCCAAGCGTCTGTACCGCAAGATCGACTTCAAGCGTCAAAAGGACGGCGTTCCAGCAAAGGTTGCTCACATCGAGTACGACCCCAACCGGACCGCGTACATCGCCCTTCTTCACTACGCAGATGGTGAGAAGCGCTACATCCTTGCGCCGCAAGGCCTCAAGGTCGGCCAGACAGTCACATCGGGCAAGGGCTCTGAGATCGCAGCTGGCAACGCGCTCGCTCTTAAGGACATGCCTACAGGTACCGTCATTCACAACGTTGAGCTTCAGCCTGGCCGTGGTGGGCAGATGGGTCGCTCAGCTGGTGCCTCAATTCAGCTTCTCGCTAAGGATGGCGACATGGCGACTCTCCGCCTGCCTTCCGGCGAAATGCGTTTGGTTCGTGCCGAGTGCCGAGCAACTGTTGGCGCCATCGGCAACAGCGAGCACCAGAACGTCACCATCGGCAAGGCCGGTCGCAAGCGCCACATGGGCGTGCGTCCGCAGACCCGTGGCGTCGCAATGAACCCGGTTGACCACCCGCACGGCGGTGGCGAGGGCTCAACGACTGCTGGTCGTCACCCAGTTACTCCGTGGGGAGTTCCGACTCTTGGTTACCGCACACGTAAGAAGAACAAGGCATCGGACCGTTACATCGTCCGTGGCCGTAAGCGCGGCAAGTCCGCAGGTGGCAGGTGATCGCTGAATGAGCCGCTCAAGCAAGAAGGGACCGTTCGTAGAGGAGCGCTTGATGGCACGCATCGAGGCAATGAACGCTTCCGGCGACAAGCAAATGCTCAAGACTTGGTCGCGTACCTCAACCATCTTCCCCGAGATGGTCGGTCACACGATCGCTGTACACGACGGACGCAAGCACGTTCCAGTGTTTGTAAGCGAGTCAATGGTTGGCCACAAGCTCGGCGAGTTTGCCCCAACCCGTACCTACCGCGGACATGTTGAAGCCGCCAAGAAGCGTTAAGAAAAATGGCTGAAGACAAGACCACAGACACCGAGGAAACAGTTGACGAGACCGTCGAAGAGACAGTCGACGCTGCCGTTGCCACGGAAGAGAAGCCAAAGCGCGGCCGCAAGGCCAAGGCTCAAGATGAGGAGGCTCCCGTTGCGGACGCCCCGCCTGTCCGTGTTCGAGCTCATGCCAAGTACGTACGTTCTTCCGCACGCAAAGCCCGTCTCGTCTGCGACCACATCCGTGGGAAGTCAGTTGACGAGGCTCGCTCACTGCTTGCAACGCACCCGCGTTCGGTTGCTGAGGACTGGAGCAAGGTGCTTGAGTCAGCAGTAGCCAATGCAGAGCACAACAACGGCCTCGATGCCGGTGACCTCAAAATCATCGCCATCACAGCTGACGAGGGACCAACCCTCAAGCGCTTCCGTCCTCGTGCAATGGGCCGCGCAACACAAATCCGCAAGCGGACGAGCCACCTCACCGTCGTCCTGGGAACCAAGGAGTAAGGCATGGGACAGAAGGTTCATCCAGAGGCAATGCGCGTTGGCTACATCCACGATTGGAAGGCCACGTGGTTTAACGAGAAGCAGTTCGCTGATTACCTCGAAGAGGACAACAAGATCCGCGAGCACATCACCGAGCGTCTCTCGCACGCTGGTCTCTCAAAGATCACCATCAAGAAGAACCAGACTGAGGTGGAAGTCAATATCAGCACTGCCCGCCCAGGCGTGGTTATCGGCAAGTCCGGTACTGAGGTTGATGCTCTTCGCCGTGACCTCCACAAGCTCACCGGCAAGTCAGTCA
>CAZZKI010000236.1:0-302 GCA_964654785.1 uncultured Solirubrobacteraceae bacterium | reverse complement strand
AAGGTCAACATCCTTGAGATCAAGCGCCCCGAGCTTGACGCCAACCTTGTAGCGCAGTCAATCGCAGAGCAGCTTCAAAACCGTGTTGCCTTCCGCCGCGCGATGAAGCGCGCCCTTACCTCGGCCATGCGCTCCGGTGCCAAAGGCGTGAAGATCCAGGTATCAGGCCGTCTCGGCGGTGCTGAAATGGGTCGTACCGAGCTTTACGCAGATGGCCGCGTGCCGCTGCACACCCTCCGTGCCGACATTGACTACGGCACCTGCGAGGCCAAGACGACCTTCGGTCGCATCGGCGTCAAGGT
>CAZZKI010000235.1:0-2718 GCA_964654785.1 uncultured Solirubrobacteraceae bacterium | reverse complement strand
TCGAACATCCCAGGTGGGCGAATGGGCGCAGAGGAGCACTTCCGCCCAGAGTTCATCAACCGGCTTGACGACATCGTTGAGTTCGCCCGCCTTGAGCGCGACCAGATTGGCGCAATCGTGGACATCCAAGTTGCCCGTGTGGCCAAGCGCCTTGAAGAGCGCGGCGTGACATTGGAGTTGACGGACGACGCCCGCGAGCTGATCGGCGACCTTGGCTACGACCCTGCTTACGGTGCGCGGCCGCTCAAGCGCACCATTCAGCGTGAGGTCACCGACCGACTGGCAAAGCTCGCCTTGGCCGGCGAACTACCCGACGGGTCAACCGCTCTGGTTGAGCGCGACGGCGAGCAGATCGTGGTTAAGGGAGTTGCAGCTTAGGCGATTGGGCTCTCTGCCCTGGCGGAATCCGGGGCAGAGCGAGCTGCTGCGGCGCGCTTGCGCGGGCGCTTGATCTTCACGTACTCGGCGAGGTAGTAGCTGCCAATCACGAATCCGGCAGCCAGTACTTGGGCTCCGATTGTTTCCCAACTTGGGTACAGCTCAAACCAAGAGCCCATCCAAGCTGGAATCACATCAACGCCAAGTGGGTGAGTTGGGACCCAACCAAGGTCTTGGAAGGTTGCAGTCGTTCCGCCGACCATTACCACTAGGACAGCTCCAAGCAAGATGCCTGTCGCGATCAACATCTTCTTGTACGGAAGGCGCTGCTGCAGCGCAAAAACGCAAATCCCGACGAGGAGAGTCAAAGTGAAACCAATCGCGACGCCCTTGAGTACCACCGCCGAGCCTTCGGCAATGCGCAGGTTCTGAAGGAAGAGGACGGTCTCAAAGCCTTCGCGGTAGACGCTGGTGAAGCCAAGTGCAACTAGGCCAATGACGACTCCAGTACCAGTACCGGCCATCACTTCCCTGCGTTTACGGTTGTGTTTGGCGATCCAAGAGGTCCAGTACATCTTGTGAACAAACCAGTTGAGCACCACTAGGAGCACTGCGATTGCGATGAAGCCGGTGATCGCCTCAAGCTTCATGCCGAGGTGTTCGAACCGCTGAAGGATCGAGCCAGCCACGAACCAAGTCAGGACTGCAGCGCCAAGAGCCACGATCGAACCGAGCAGGACGGGTCGACGCTTTGCCGAGTTCGCGCCTCGGAAGCTCGCTGTGACTGCTGCGAGGATCAAGACTGCTTCAAGGCCCTCACGGAAGACGATCATTGACGAGTTGAAGATCACCGTCGTGTGACTCATCGTGCCGCTGCGCACCTCGGTTGGGTCAACTGGGCCAGTCTTGGCGGTGGCCATCAGGTAGACGAGCCAGCTGGTTAGTCCCAAGGCTCCGGCGTACCAAGCGATCTTGGAGCTGACTGGGAGCCGCAGCCGGTTGCGGCTGGCTACTTCGTCGCAGAAACGTTCGTCTTGGTCGTGATTGGGGGCGCTGTTTGTCACGGACCCAAACGCTAGCGCAATTCCTAGTCCAATGCTGGGATATGGACTGGCTGCTTTGCGCCAACTCAGAAGCCCCCGTTTTCACGCCCTGCGTAGCCGCCATACGGTAGAAACAGGGAAAGGGAATATCCCGACACCAACCGGAGGTGGCCACATGCCAACTTTCATCATGCTCTCCAAGCTCAACCCAGAGGGCGTCCAGACAATCAAGAGCAACCCACAGCGGATCAAGGAAGTCAACGCTGAGATCGAAGCTCTTGGCGCGACCGTTACAGCCCAGTGGTCAGTGCTCGGCCGCTACGACTTCGTGAACATCATTGAGGCACCTGACGAGAAGGTCATGGCTCGCGTCTCACTGGAGCTCGGCTCACGAGGCACCGCGTCATACGAGACTCTCTCCGGCATTCCCATCGATGACTTCATCGCGTCGATCTAGTCTGGCCTAAAGCGAAGTGGGTGTGATTGCACCCGCTTCGCGCAGAGCAGTTAAGAACCCGCGGCGGGTTAGTTGAGGAACTGCGCAGGTTTACCATGTCCGCGATTTGTCGTGCCATTTTGGGCCAATGGGAACCAGGGCCGAGCAGCCGCAGTATTATGCGGGTATGAAGCGCACAACTATTGCAATCACTGACGAATTAGCTGTCGCGCTTGAGGCTGAAGCTCAACGCCGAGGCGAATCCGTCTCAGCCATCGTCCGCGAGGCACTCGAGGAGCATCTGCCCGCAAGTGCGCGAAACCGTCGGGTACTTCCGTTCGCAGCAGTCGGGTCAAGCGGCGACGGCCCGAGCGATGTCGCGTCGAACATTGACGAATACCTTGAAAAGTACGGTTTCGGTGAACCTCGCGGTACTTGACACTGGCCCACTGGTCGCAGCCGCAGACACAGATGACACTCGGCACGCTGATTGCGTGGAGGTGCTCTCCCGAACTGACTTGATCCCTGTAGTTCCGGGAATGGTCTTAGGGGAGGCTGCCTATCTCGTTGAGAAGAAACTTGGGACTGCGGCAGAGGCCAAGTTCCTGGCTGGAGTCGCCGTCTTTCGAATTGACGCACCAATGCCTGATGACCTAGCCCGAATGGCAGAGCTAGTCAGGCACTACTCGGACTTTCCGTTGGGCGGGACCGACGCTTCGGTAGTCGCGCTTGCCGAACGACTTGACGTGACGAAGATCGTGACACTAGATCACAGGCACTTCGGCTCAATCAAGCCCAAGCACACTGAATCGTTTGAGCTCCTGCCTTGACGACTGCCAGTACCCGCAGAGCCGACCAATC
>CAZZKI010000234.1:0-2746 GCA_964654785.1 uncultured Solirubrobacteraceae bacterium | reverse complement strand
CACATTGATTCCTCCGGACACGCCCGGATCTGGGAGTGCGGAGCTTGGAGCAAGAGCGTCAGCGGCTGATTGGGTTGGCTCGGTGTTTGGAACATTGACGCAGCCTTGGAGGGCCGGGTCAATGTAGGCAGTGGTGTCGCCACGCGGGTCGTCGAGCCAATAAGGGAGCTTGTCTGGCCCAACTTGAGCCACTCCAGTGCTCGTTTCCAAGAAGGATGGCAGCGGCGGGTCTTGAGTCGAATCACCAAGCGGAAGCAACTGCGCTGGGAAGTCAGGATTCAGAACATAGATCTCAATCGGATCAAGCGGGCTGCCGCCAGCGTCAAGCGGAGTTGCTGTCTGCTGAATTACAAGGTCGTTTGATGTCCAAGTACGAGGGTCGCAGTGGTACCCGGTCGGATTAGACGGACCGTCGGTTGTGTCGTCAACGACTTCGGTCGTTGGGCCGTCTGGGTCCGGGATTGTTGGCGGAATCGTCGGGTCTGTCTTGCAGAAGCTGAGAGCAGGGTTGGTCTGGCAATCCTCAAACTTAGGGCCCCAATCCTTGGGTTCATCGTCGGGGTCAAACTTGTCGATGATGTCGTTGATCTTCGTCGGGTCTGTTGGATCAACTGGAATCACGAGCGGCCCGCCGTTCGTCTCAGTTACCTCTGGTGGCTTGGTGGGGTCGCCACCAAGCTCCTTCCAGATGTCCAGTGAGAGCGTGCAGATGCTGTCAATTCGAGCTGCTGTATCGGAGAGTTGGGTCGTTCCAGATGGGCAGAAAACGCCTGGGATTGGCATCATCGGATTAACCGGGAGAGTGAGCGCAGCGGACGCGGAGGAGGCCATTACTGCAGCGGTAATTAGGGTCGTCAGACCCACGCACCAGCGCTGGAGTTTGAAGTTCCTCATACGTTGCTCCCGATGAGCTTGGAAGAAAAGGTGTTTTCCCCCACTTCCTTGTAGCACTTACTGCCGCTTAGCGCGACGGTCAGAGGCAAATAAATTGGGCAAAACCGCGTGTTTTCGGCGATTTGTTCTCTACCAGCCACTGTTCCACTCCGGACTGGCGCCACCGCAGGCCGTTGGTGCGATCGCGCGCCACCGGCCGACGCCCTTGCCCTTGCGATTGAGGAAGGCGACAAAGGTTCCCGACGGTGAGCTCGTTGTGGCCACCACATTCCGCCATTTCTTTCGGATGACCTGCTGCACCACAACCCTCTGGCCGGACTGGCGGCAGGGGACTATCCCCCACGCGTAGGGAACCCGCCCTGGGACCTCACGGAACGGCCACTGGAAGGCGCGGAGCAGAGGCTTAGCCTTGTCTGCTTCGACGATTGCCGGCGTAAGGTCACGAGTCGCGACATATTGACTGGCGCGCCAGAGGCCTCCCATCCAATTGAGGTTGTCACGCATTCCGTACCAAACGAGAGTCTCAGCCCCGGACTGCCAAGCACGCCACAAGCTGTCCGCTGTGTAGCGCGATGCCAAAGGCTCTGGCTTGCCGTAGAGAGTGCTTGGAGGGTTGGTCCACCAGTCAAACTCAGTTACCCAAAGCGGTTTGGAGACGGCCGGGAGGGCTGTCCCCAATTTGACGGCCGCGGCAAGAGCGGCCTTGAACGCCGGAAGGTCAGCCATCGCACCACGTCGCCCATAAAAGTCAGGCTTGCGGGCTGGACTTGACTGGAGGTCATACGGGTGCTGCGCCCAAATGTCGAACTTGGCCGGCCCACAGGAAGCGATCGCCGACCAAACGCCCTTGGTCTTCTTCACGCAGAGCACGCCACGAGCGAACTCCTGCGGTGAACTGCCCTTAAAGACGGCAACATCGCCAGAAGGAGACATCCCAGCGCCAAGAGTCTTTGCGTCATTACGGCCACTTGCTTTGACCCCTTCGTAGAAGGCATTCAGAAGGTTCCTGTAGGCCGTATCGGCAACCCGGCGGAATGAACTGTCGTATTGGGGGGCGAGGTGGGTGGAAAGGTTGGGTTCGTTCCAAGCTTGGAAATAGCTGACCTTCGGCAGAAGGTGGTTGGTCCCAGTCGCATTGTGGGTTCCGTCGTACCGGTCGGCGAGTGCGTTAGCGAGATTCCCAAAGGCGACGGGGTCTGGCTTCCAGGCGCCGGGGTGACGGTTCAGTTCGATTCCTTCAGCGCCGACAGATGGTCGGTCCGGACCCTGAGCCCAATCGGGCGCTCCCTCTACCTGAAGGATGACCTCAAGGCCAGCGCCAGTAACCGTGGTGCACTCGGCTGGGCAGCTCGCAGCTCGAATCGCATCATCAAGCTGGCTAATGGCTGATTGGTCGAAGTTTGCGTCCTCCCAACCGGTAGGGCTCGCCGGCTGGGTTGGCTGGAGTTCGCGCCATGAGACTGAGATCCGTTGGTACTTGGACTTGGTTGACGCAATGCGGCCTGAGATTGCGACAGGTGAGCCCTCGCCTGAGCCAAGCACCGCAAGTTCCTCGACGCCAAGCCAGAGCGGCCTCACGGCAGCAGTAGAGGAACCCGCCACTGCGGTCAACGAAATGGTGGCCACGCTGGCCACTGTCAAGAGTTTGAATCTCATCCCTACCGTTCCAACACGCCGAAACCCCAATGGTTCCGCGTCCTCCCGCCCTTTACGCCCGGTGAATCCACCGTACCACTGGCAATGAAGCCCGGCCGCCGGTGGACGAGCGTCATGTAAGCCGCTTCTGGCGATCCCGCCAAGACCTTCGGGCCAGCTGTCCCGCCACAAGAAGGAGGAAGATCGCAAAGGCTTT
>CAZZKI010000233.1:0-2777 GCA_964654785.1 uncultured Solirubrobacteraceae bacterium | reverse complement strand
GAGGTCCAAGGCCTTTAGGCACTTGGCCGCCCGCCCGGCGTTCTAGGGTAGGGCTTACATGATCAGCCGCGACACAGCACTAAAGGCTCTTGCCAGCAGATCGTTTGATGTGCTGGTTGTTGGCGGTGGAATTACTGGCGCTGGCGTTGCGCTTGACGCGGCGTCACGCGGCTACACCGTTGCACTTGTTGAGCGCCACGACTTCGGTTGCGGCACATCAAGCCGGTCGAGCAAACTGGTCCACGGAGGCTTGCGCTACCTGCAGAGCTTTGATCTCGGCCTTGTCCGCGAGGCTCTTCTCGAGCGTCAGATCAACGTGCACATGGCACCTAACCTCGTCAAGCCTCTGAAGATGGTCGTGCCCGCCTTTGATGGCGAGCGGCCGGACAGGCTTGTCGGGATGGCGCTCAATATGTACGACGGTCTCGCCTTGCCTACCCTGCGTGACGCTCGCAAGAAGAAGGGTGACGCTGAAGGGCCGCCTGAGCCAGGTGACTGGAGCCCAGACCGTCACCGTGTGATTGATGGCGACGATGTCGTAGAGCTACTCCCGGCCCTTGCCGATAAAGAGCCGACTGGCGGCTTTCTCTTCTACGACTGCCAGACCGACGACGTGAGGCTTGTACTCACTGCACTTGAAGAGGCTTGCGAGTGGGGCGCCGTGGTCGCCAACCGCGTCAACGTCACTGGGCTTGTTGAATCCGGCGGGCGCGCTCGCGGAGTCACAGCAGTTGCTGACGGCGGCGAAGAGTTCGAGATCCGCGCAGCGCACATTGTCAATGCAACTGGCGTGTGGGCAGACAAGCTGCGGCCCGGTGAGCTTCGCAATGAGGCTGAAGTTCCGAGGATCCGTCCGAGTCGAGGAACCCACATTCTTCTTGACGGGGCTGACTTGCCACTGGTTGCCGGGGCGATCATTCCCGCTGGGGAGGGGCGCTCAATCTTCGCGTTGCCTTGGCTTGGTCGGGCCCTTGTCGGCACGACCGACAATGACTACGACTCAGAGGAATTGGAGAATGTGCCGCCTCCCGAGTCAGACGTCGACTACCTGCTTGACGCTGTGAACCAGACATTTGGAACCGACCTCGGG
Source organism: uncultured Solirubrobacteraceae bacterium (assembly GCA_964654785.1). Taxonomy (GTDB): domain Bacteria; phylum Actinomycetota; class Thermoleophilia; order Solirubrobacterales; family Solirubrobacteraceae; genus WLNJ01. The sequence continues at coordinate 1,687 of CAZZKI010000233.1, read as the reverse complement.
CATGAGGATGTTGTAGGTGCTTTCGCGGGAGTGCGGCCTCTGATCGCCCCGGCTGAAGGCAAGAAGTCGGTTGACATTTCGCGAAAGGCTGAGCTCTACGAAACCTCATCCGGGATGATCACAATCACTGGCGGGAAGCTCACAACTTGGCGCCACATGGCTGAGATGACTGTGGATCGAATTGTTGAGCGGGATGGGGCGGATGCGCCATGCCGTACCCGCGAGGCTGCGATTGGCAAGTGGGTCTCACCTGATGACCTTCCACGGGTTGAGGGGGTTCCTGAGGAGTCCTACGAGGCTCTCGCGGGCCGCTACGGGAAGGTTGCGGAGCAGGTCCTGGGTGTTGCTCAGGAGAGTGGTGAGCTTGCACAGCCAATCGTCGAAGGATTGGGCGACATTCTCGCCGAGGCAGTCTGGGCAATCAGAGAACAGCAGGCCACAAGCCTTTCCGATGTGATGCTTCGGCGGACCCGACTTGGACTGCTAGCTGGTCGCGATGCACTTGAGCCGGACTCTGCGATGGTTCGGCGGGTAGCCGACGCAATGGGTCGCGAGCTTGGTTGGGATTCGTCGGAGATTGAGCGCCAGATCGAAGAGTTCCGCACGGAAGCTGAGCGTGAGGGCGTGTCTGTCGCGGCCCTCGTGGACTAGCTGATGCCCGATTCGATCATTGAAGCCCGCGGCCGTGAGCTGGACATTTCCGGCCGGCCTTGGCTGATGGGAGTTGTCAACGTCACGCCAGACTCATTCTCGGACGAGAGTGGAATGAAGTCGGTTGATGACAGGGTTGCGCTGGCAGCGAAGCTCCTTGCTGACGGCGCAGACATCATTGATGTCGGAGGGGAGTCAGGTGTGACTAACGCTCCGGCAGTGGAGGCAGAAGCTGAGGCCCAGCGAGTCGTCCCAGTTATTGAGCGAGTTGTCTCTGAACTGGGCGCGGTTGTGTCTGTTGACACCTACAAGCCATTTGTCGCGCGAGCTGCGCTTGAGGCGGGTGCCTCAATCATCAACGACGTGAGTGGGCTTCGTGACCCTGAGTTGGCTGACGTCTGCGCCGAATACGACGCTGGCTTGGTGATCATGCATACGCGGGCAGCTCCCAAGGAGAAGCTCCTTGACCGTTCGATGGACGGAAAGATGCTTGACGACGTCCTTGGATTTCTGCAGGAGCGGATTGATTTCGCAGTGTCCCGGGGAGTTAACCCGCGAGCGATCATCACAGACCCTGGCCCGGACTTTGGCAAGACTCCCGCCCAAACAGTTGAGGTCCTGCGTGGCCTTGACCAGCTTGAAGCCCTTGGCAGGCCAGTCCTTCTGGCAATTAGCCGCAAGGACTTCATTGGAGCTGCGACATCGAGAGGTCCGAGAGAGCGTGACGCCGGAACTTTGGCTGCGCTCGGTTGGGCCGTTACCCGTGGGAACCACATTTTCAGAGTTCACGATGTGGCTGCCTGCCGTGACTTCCTAACAGTTCTCCGCCTGCTGGAGGGGAAAGAGGACCTTCCGGCTGACACGATGCTCGCAGAGGAACTGCGGCGCGTCGAGCGAAGCTGAATACTTCCGAGCGCCCTGTGGCGCTAGGGTAAAAACCGCAAGATGAGTCGCCTGTCGCTGTTTACAACGCGGCAGGACGCCCACCGATCACACACAAGGAGTTACCAATGTCAGTTCTTTCCCGCGATGCCCT
>CAZZKI010000232.1:0-2805 GCA_964654785.1 uncultured Solirubrobacteraceae bacterium | reverse complement strand
TGGAGCCGCCACCCCCGCTGCCGGTGTTGCCACCGCCACCGTTTCCGCCGCCGCCGCCGGTGGAGCCACCGCCTCCGCCAGCGTTCCCGCCACCGCCTCCGCCAGAGTTCCCGCCGCCGCCAGTGCCACCGGTGTAGGCGGGATATGTCGAAGAGCTGCTTCCACCGCCGTCGACTGGGTTGTTGTCGCCCGGTTTACCGGCTGCCTTAGCCGCCTCGCGATTCTGGACGATGTTCATGGCGTTGACGATGAAGTTGTGCCAGATTGACGCTGGGAAGGTGCCACCGGCGACTGGGTTTCCGTCGTACTCGGTCTCCATTGACTTCACCTTGTCCGGGTATCCGACCCATACAGCCACTGTGTACTTCTCGTTCCATCCCACGAACCACGCGTCGCCGTAGTTTTCGGTGGTTCCTGTCTTACCCGCAGCGAAGCTCCCGGTTGCGGCTTGCTTGCCGGTGCCGCTGGAAACCACGCCCTCCAGAACCGATGTGACAGTTTGCGCAACACTCGTGGACATCACTCGCGTCGTGCTCCGCTCGTTCTTTACGAGTGTCTTGCCATGAGGTCCCTTGATCAGTTCGATGCCGACCGGTCCGCCGTCGGTTCCCCCGAGGCCATTAGCGCTGTCAACCCGAACTCCGCCTGTGGCGAAGGTCTGGTACGCGTGGGCCATGTCTAGAGGACTGACGCCTTCTTTGAGTCCGCCCAAGGTCACCGCATAGTTGGTGGAAATGGGCGAACGCACTCCCATTCGATTGGCAAGCTTGGCGATCTTGGTAGTTCCAATCTTGATGCCTAGCTCTGCATAGACCGAGTTATCCGAGGTCACCATTGCATCAGCAAGACTTCGGGATCCGGCATAAGAGTTCTCGTAGTTGTTGACGATGAAGAACTCCTTCCCGCCTGTTCCGGGAACGGTGAAGATCTTCTTCCGTGATTCCCATACGGAGTTGACTGAGATTCCCTTTTGAAGGGCTGCAGCGAGGGTGAATGGTTTGAAGGAGGAACCGGGTTGCCGGTGACCCTGTGTGGCCAAGTTGAAGGGACGCTTTGTGAAATCGGGTCCGCCGACCAGGGCGCGGACGGCACCGCTCTTGTTGTCAATGGCTACCAGCGCTGCAGTTGGACCACCGCTGTCGGGTGGGAGCATCGAGTAAACAGCATTCTCAGCAGCCCTCTGTAGATCTAGGTCGAGTGTGGTTTTGATTCGCAAGCCACCGGTGTAGGTCTTGGTTGATCCCAGTCGAGCTACGAGCAGATTCTTTACCCAGCTTGTGAAGTAGGGAGCCTTGCTGTCCTCGGTTGGGGGAGTGATGTCGTATTCATCCGGGACTGTTCGCATACGGTCGCGCTGGTACTCCTCTTCGGTGATGAACTTCTGGTTGCGCATCAGCATCAGCACGGTGTTCCGGCGCTGCGTTGCTGCCACAGGATGGGCGATCGGGTCGTAGCCGATGGGGGAGGCGATGATGCCTGCGATCATCGCTGCCTCTGCTGTGTCCAGATCAGCTGCGCAATATGGGTCTGCCGCAGACTCACCGCAGCCCGGGTGAGCCTTACCGAAATAGACACGCGCTGCTGATTCCACTCCGTAGGCGCCCTGCCCGAAATAGATCGTGTTCAGGTATTCGGTCAAGATCTTGTCTTTGGACCACTTGCGGTTGAGGTGGTACGCAAGCGTTGCCTCTTTGATCTTTTGGAAGACAGTTCTTTGGTTTGCCGCAGACAGAGCGTTCTTGACGAACTGCTGGGAGATGGTGGACGCGCCCTGTACCGGCGCTCCTGTGATCAAGTCGGACCAAAGGGCACGGCCCATTCCGCGAAGGTCAATTCCAGTGTTCTCGTAGAACCGGCGGTCCTCGACTGAAATGACAGCGTGCTTGATTGCCGGTGCGATCTGGGCCGACGGGGCGAGATAGCGATTCTTCGGACCGGTGAGAACTCCGAGCTGTTTACCAGTGGTGTCGTAGAGGATTGAGTTCGCAGAGTGCTTGTACTCCTGACGATCTTCAAGTCCGGGGAGGTCAGCTGACACCGCGGTGAGTGCCCCGAAGGCCAGGGAGATGAAGGCAATTGCGGCCAAGCCGAGCAGGACAGATGCAAGCCTCCACTTGTGGACTATCGGCGGTCGCTTGAGGCGACGGCGCTGTTTGCGCTCAAGTGAGTCGGGAGTTGGATGTTCCGGTAGGTCGGTCATCGTGGCCAGGAAACAACCCGCTGGAATCGCTTGGACCCGTGCGGCGGCGGGCAATCCGGGTCTCCCGAGTCTAGCATTGGGCGATATGGCACCTTCCAGTTCCCTCGGGCATCACATTCCTCCGCCTGAAGTCGTCGGAGATCCTTCCCGTGAGGCGCAGTGGCTTGAACGCAATGTCGTCGAGTCACTTCCTAAGGGCGGGTTGGAGTCTCGTCTAGAAGGGTCGCTGCAAACAGGCGATCCGCTTCGGATCAAGTTGGGGATTGACCCCACAGCGCCTGACATTCACCTCGGCTTCACAGTGGTCCTTGGGAAGCTGCGAGAGTTCCAAGAGCTCGGACACACGGTTGTGCTGATCATTGGAGACTGGACGGCGCGGGTCGGCGATCCAAGCGGTCGGTCGGCCACAAGACCAGTGCTTGCACCAGAGCAGATTGAAGCCAACGCTGAGACCTTCGCTCAACAGGCTCTGACGATCCTTCGGGAAGACCGCCTTGAGGTCCGTCGGAATGGCGAGTGGCTTGACATGCCTCTTGATGAACTGTTTGGGATTCTGAGGACAGTCACAGTTGCCCAGGTCACCGAGAGAGACGACATCTCAAACC
>CAZZKI010000231.1:0-2816 GCA_964654785.1 uncultured Solirubrobacteraceae bacterium | reverse complement strand
CGTCGAGACGAAGAACGAAGCTGACGCGACCCCGGAGCAGCTCGGGATTCGCGAAGTAAACACTGGTGTGATCGTGTTTCGGACCGCCGGACTGGGCGAATTGCTTGCAGGTGTTGGCTCAGCCAATGCTCAGGGTGAGCGGTACTTGCCTGATGCGGTTGCGGCGCTCGTCAAAGCTGGCGAGAAGGTAACTGCCTTCGAGGTTCACGACGCTGCTTTGACTATTGGAGTTAACGACCGGGCTGATCTGGCAACCGTTCAGAGGATCGCGCAGGCTCGAATCTGTGCCGCGCACATGCGCAATGGTGTGACGATCGAGGCGCCCGACTCGGTTGTTATTGACGCTTCAGTTGAGATCGGTGAGGACTCAAAGATCCTTCTTGGCTCAGTCCTGCGTGGCAGCACGGTTGTCGGTAGTGGTTCTACGATCGGTCCGCACACAGTCCTAGAGGATGCGGAGATCGGAGATGGGGCAGAGGTAACGATGACTCGCGCTGTGCTTGCCAAGGTTGGCGACGGCGCGACGGTTGGTCCGTTCGCCTACTTGCGCCCCGGTGCTGACGTTGGTCCTTCTGCCAAGGCCGGCACGTTCGTCGAGTTGAAGAACACAAAGCTTGGAGAGGGAGCCAAGGTGCCTCACCTTTCCTATGTAGGTGATGCAGACGTGGGCGCGGGCGCGAACCTTGGGGCCAGCACGATCACTGCCAATTACGACGGTCGCAACAAGCACCGCACCACAGTTGGGCCCAAGGCTCGGACTGGAGTCCATACATCTTTGGTCGCGCCAGTCGAGATTGGCGAAGGGGCTGTGACAGGTGCTGGCTCAGCGATAACCGAGGATGTTCCGGATGGAGCCTTGGGTATTGCACGGCCTCGTCAAACCAATATTGAGGGCTACGCGGAGAGGGCGCAGGGCGATGACTGACCCACTTTGGACAGGCTCCACCTCCGCGCCCGTCCCGGCCGGGGCGTACACTCGGCCCGCAATGAGCACTATCGAGGACGCACTCGCAGCAGGTACCCACCTCGACATCGATTACGACAAGAGGTTGATGCTGTTCAGCGGCCGCGCCAATCCGGCGCTGGCAGCTCGTATTGCTGACCGACTTGGTGTTGAGCTCGGTGGCATCACCACCAAGACCTTCAGTAACGGTGAGGTGTACTGCCGCTTTCACGAGAGCATTCGTGGAGCAGACGTCTTCCTTGTTCAGCCGATCTGCGCCAACCCTGACCTGGGCCTAACGGCCAACGATGCTCTGATGGAGCTGATGGTGATGATTGACGCTGCTGTTGGCGGATCAGCGCACCGTGTGATCGCAGTCTGCCCTTGGTATGGCTACAGCCGCCAAGACAAGAAGAGTGCACCGCGTGAGCCGATCAGTGCTCGTCTTGTTGCTCGGATGCTTGAGGCCGCTGGTGTTGACCGAATCCTCACGATGGACCTTCACTCCGGACAGATTCAAGGCTTCTTCCAGAAGCCTTGCGACCACATGACTGCGATGTTCACTCTCACGCAGTATTTCGACGACCTTGGGTTGGATGACCTAGTAGTCGTGTCGCCAGACGCTGGCCGCGTGAAGTTGAACAAGAAGTTCGCCTCAATTATTGGCGCCGACCTCGCGCTCCTCAACAAGGAGCGCCCTGAGCACCAGCAGGCCGAGGTGGGGCACATCATTGGTGACGTAAAGGGCCGCACCGCGCTGATCGTGGACGACATCATTGACACAGCAGGCACCCTCAAGGCCGCGGCTCAGACAGTCATGGATGAAGGTGCGACGAAGGTCTACGCCGCTGCCACGCACCCAGTCCTCTCAGGTAACGCATTTGAGAACCTGGCTACCGCTGGTTTCGAAGAGATCGTTGTGACCGACACGATTCCACTTGCAGCTGGAGCCCCGGACAACATCCGAGTTCTGTCCTGCGCTGAGCTGCTTACGACCTCAATCCGCCAGATCTTCACCGACGGCTCGGTGAGTGAGGTCTTCGGCGGCGAGAACCAACTCTTCTAGCCAGTGGCTGAAGGGGATGCGAGGCGGCTCGGTGAGCTCCTCGGGCTGACCGATGAGGAACTCTGTTCGGCGGTAGGCGCTGAGCCTCTGGATCTGATTTCAGGCGACGCCGACGTTCTGCCCCAGGTCGCGATCCTTAGGGACCTACTCGCAGAAGCAGAGGAGAAGGCATCTGTCGGCATGCTCCGCAGTTGGGTCAGGACTGGAGGCCCGCATGGGGTCCCAGTCGAACTGCTCACTCGTCGTGACTGGGCTGCATTTGAAGATGCACTAGCGGAACTTGCCGGCCGCGGCTTTGTGATTCGCGGAGGCGGAGCCTGACCGCAAAGCGGCCTCGCATCCGTATCCTGAAGCGCAATGTCACGACCCGCCCGCATCGGACTGATCCTCGCTGGACTTCTTGTATTTGTCGCAGGCAGCCTGGCTGTTGGCCGCATCCTTGCGGCCCGTGGTGCTGAGCGATCGCTACTTGAAGGCGTGATTCGAGACCAGGCCAAGGGAGATGCCAACGCTCTTGCCGATGGCCTTCCCAACTGTGGAACAGGCACGAAGTGCCGAGCTGAGACACAAGCCTTGGTTGCAAAAGTCGGCGGCCCGGGCAAGCCGCTGGAGATCTTGCAGATCACCGGCGGTGCTGGTTCCGGGCCGGGTGCAGCAGAGGGCGTAGCCCGGATTGCTTGGCACACCGGTGACTCGTTGCCTGTAGTTCAGTGCGTCGCCGTGAAGAAGTCGGGCAATGTCGTAAGCGGGTTCACTCTCAGCGTTGAGAGGGTCTCAAAGCCAATTTCTCGTTAAGGCGCAAGTCCC
>CAZZKI010000230.1:0-2818 GCA_964654785.1 uncultured Solirubrobacteraceae bacterium | reverse complement strand
TAAACCGTCGCACCAAGTACTGGACAAGTCCCGGCGATACCCGGGGGAAAGGCAGTAACCGTGAACAAGTTGAATCGGTATCTCGTGCCAGCCGTGCTCGCCTCAGCAGCCCTGGTGGCAGCAGGTTGTGGCAGCAGTGGCAAGAGTGGCTCAAGCTCAAACATGGTCGCTAAGACTCAAGACTTGGGCGGCAAGAAGGGCGGGGTGCTGAAGATGCTCTGGTCCTCTGACGTTGATTACATCGACCCGGGCGCTGCTTACTACCAGCTCTCTTACATGGTCGATTACGCCACGCAGCGGCCGCTCTACTCATGGTCACCTGATGAGGAGAAGACGCCAACACCGGACCTTGCTGAGGGCCAGCCTGTGATCAGCAACGGTGGCGCAACTATCACGGTCAAGATCAAGCCGAATATCAAGTTCAGCCCGCCCTATAACCGCCCAGTCGTCGCTGACGATGTGAAGTACGCAATCGAGCGTGGCTTCAAGCCCTCCGTAGCTAATGGCTATGCGGGCGCCTACCTCGGCAGCATCAAGGGCGTTGAGGAGTTCACTTCAGGCAAGGCCAATGACATCAGCGGGATCACCACTCCTGATGCTCAGACAATCGTCTTCAACCTCAAGCAGCCAGACGGACTGCCCAAGGGTGTTACCGGTTACGCGACTACTGCCGTGGTTGGTGCTCTTGCCCTTCCGCTTTCAGCACCTGTTCCTCACGCTGAAGTTGTGAAGGCTGGTTATGACGAGGGCGACACTTCCAAGTACGGAACTCATCAAGCCGCGACCGGCCCATACATGATCAAGAACGATGCTTCCGGCAACACGGTCGGCTACAAGCCAACTCAGAGCATTGAGCTTGTCCGCAATCCCAACTGGGACGCGTCAACCGATTACCGCAAGGCCTACGTTGACGCAATCCAGATTGACGAAGGCAACGACAATCCCAACGTTGCCGCTCCGCAGATCCTCCAAGGGCAGAACCTGATCGGTGGCGATGTAGGACCACCAGTCGCAATTCTTCAGTCGCTCCTGAAGAAGAAGTCACCGCAGCTGGTGCTTGCCCCATCTGGCGGCATCCGTTACATCTCGCTGAACACGCGATTCAAGCCACTCAACGACATCAACGTCCGTAAGGCCATCCTTGCTGGCTTCGATAGGTCTCTGCTTCGAAAGATCGTTGGTGGTCCGGTTTCGGGTGAGATCGCAACCCACTTCATCCCTCCGGGAATCCCCGGTTTCGACCAAGCCGGCGGAAACTCTGGCCCAGGGGATGACTTCCTCGCCAGTCCTAGCGGCAACCTTGAGCTTGCCAAGTCGTACATGAAGAAGGCTGGCTACCCGTCAGGTCTCTACACGGGTAACGAGACCCTTACCATCGTGGGCACTTCTGGCGGCAAGGCTCAGAAGACTGCGGAGATCACGCAAAACCAACTCCAGAAGCTTGGTTTCAAGACGAAGCTCCAGTTGGTTACGCAGGACTCGATGTACACCCAGTTCTGCAATGCGCCGAAGAAGGAGCCAGCAGTCTGCCCGAATGTTGGTTGGCTGAAGGACTTCAACGATGCTCAGACGATTCTCGGTCCGACATTCAACGGTGACAACATCGTGCCTGCGAACAACTCCAACTGGCCGCTCTTGGATGTTCCAGCGATCAACAATGCGATGGCCAAGGCCCAAGTTGAGTCAGATGCAAACAAGGCAGCTGACCAATGGGGAGCGATTGACAAGCAGATCACTGCTCAAGCCCCAGCAGTTCCATGGATTTGGGACAACTCTCCAAACATCCAGTCGGAGAACGTCAAGGGTGTCGTCAACAAGTTCAACGCGTCCTGGGACCTGTCGTTCACTTCGATCAAGTAGCCGAACCGACTCAGCTTGGGCTGCCGCGATTTAGAGCGGCGGCCCAGCTTGAGTGCGGCGAGAAGGAGCGCTAGGCGGGAATGTCGAGGTACATCGCAAGGCGACTGCTCTGGGTTGTCGTACTGCTGTTCCTCGTAAGCCTTGTCACCTTCGTCATCTTCTATGTCTTCCCGACCGCTGACCCAGCGCAACTTCGCGCTGGCAGACATGCGTCACCTGCTCAGGTCGAGCAAATCCGCCATCGGATGGGGCTAGACAGGCCCCTACTAGTCCAGTTCGGAAGCTATCTGCGGGACGTATTCCTCAAAGGCGACTTTGGCTACTCCTACGTAAACGAGCAGCCAGTCAAGGAACTGATCTTGGCGCGGTTGCCCGCCACTATTTCTGTCGCAATTGGAGCATCAATTCTCTGGCTCTTCTTCGGAGTACTTGTTGGCGTGATCAGTGCGGTCAGACGCAGGTCAAAGCTTGACCGAGCAGCAATGGGAATCGCTCTGCTTGGGATCAGTGCGCCCGAGTACTGGCTGGGACTTGTCGCACTCTTTCTGTTCGCAGACGACATCGGCCTGATCCCCCTGTTCGGTAGTGCAAACAGTTACGTGCCGATCACATCTGACCCGTTCCAGTGGTTCAACTCGCTGATCCTTCCGTGGACGGTCTTGGCAATCAGCTTCGCTGCTTTCTACTCTCGGCTGCTGCGTGGGAACTTGCTTGAAGTGATGGGAGAGGACTACATCCGCACTGCGCGGGCAAAGGGATTGACTGAGCGGCGTGTAGTCCTCAAGCACGGTCTTAGATCAGCCCTTACTCCGATCGTCACCGTGTTTGGAATGGACTTAGGGCTGATGCTCGGTGGCGCAGTGCTGATTGAAGTTGTCTTCAACATCCCTGGCATTGGAAGACAGGCTTATGACGCGATTCTTCGAGCTGACTTGCCAATGATCCAAGGCACAGTCCT
>CAZZKI010000229.1:0-2862 GCA_964654785.1 uncultured Solirubrobacteraceae bacterium | reverse complement strand
AAGACTGACTTTGCTGAAGGCGCGCGCCGCTATGTCGAGTGGCGCAACTCTCAAGACGCCTGACTAACAGCCTGACCCCTTACAGTCGCGGTTGTGCCTAACGAACCGCGCAACGTACTGATCCTCTCCGCAGACATCGGAGAGGGTCATGATGCTCCGGCTCGCGCAATTCAGCGCGAGTTCCGTGAGGAGGAGCCTGAAGCTCGGGTGATGATCGCCAATGGCCTCACAGCCATGGGTGGCATTCTCACCAGCGTCGTGCGCGACAGCTCAGTCGTGACCTTCAAATGGTTCCCGTGGATCTTTGAACTGCAGTACTGGCTGCTGATGAAGATCCCACCAACGCGTTGGCTTTCGCAGAAGCTGCTGAGCATGCTCGGTGCGCGCCCGCTGATGAGGATCATCAACGCTCACGACCCGGACTTGATCATCTCCACCTATCCAGGCGTGACGACAGTGCTAGGTGAGATGCGACTCAAAGGGAAGCTGCGGACCCCAACGATCGCTGACATCACCGACCTGGCCGGCTTGCACCATTGGGCGCATAAGGGAATAGACCTCCATACCGTCACCCACCGCGAGTCAACTGAGACTGTCGAGAGGATCGCGGGCAAGGGCTCAGTTCGCTGGGCCCAGCCGCCAACAACTCCAGCGTTCCTAAACCCACCAAGTCGTGAGGAGGCCAGAGCGAGGCTCGGCCTGCCTCTGGACTGCCCGGTGATCATCGTCTCTGGAGGCGGCTGGGGAGTCGGCGATGTAGCAGGTGGGATTGAGGAGTCGCTTGCGATTAAGGACTCCAGAGTCATCGCCTTGTGTGGCCGCAACGAAGCTGTGAAGGCCGCCCTCGAGGAGGAGTTCAGCGACGAGCCGCGGCTTCGCGTCGAAGGCTTTACGAACGAGATGGCGACGTTCCTCTCGGCCGGCGATGTGCTGATCCACGCGACAGGCGGCCTCACCGCACTGGAAGCGATGATCTGTGGCACCAAGGTCATTTCATACGGGTTTGGAATTGGGCACGTCCGAGAGAACAACAAGGAGTACGTCCACCTTGGTTTGGCACAGGTCGTCAAGAAGCGCAGTGACCTACCCGCAGCCATCGCCGAGGCCCTAGAGCAGCCGACAGTTCGTGACCCGCGATACGCGCAGTTGCCGACGGCCGCCACTCTCTCGCGTGAGATGACGCGGTGGGTCGAGCCAATCCCGACTTGGCGACTGGTCGGGCGGCGAGTCCTTGCGGGCACCGCAGTCTTTGCGCTAATCGCGTGGCTAACGCTTGGAAGTGGCTTGGGCTTCAACGTTGCTGACGGCCCGCTTCGACTCAAGACAGTCACCAGCATCCCGACAGACCAGCCGGTCGTGGGCGTGATCGCAGTTGGCCCAGACGGATCTGAGACACAGACAGCAGCGACCTTGAAAGCTGCGGGCATCAACTCAGCTGTCGCTGTGAGTAAGCCGATCGCGCCTGAAGTAGTCAGCCAGTTGAAGGCGACTGGAGCATCAGTGATGCCGCAGCTTCGGAAGTCTGGGGCAGTGCGCTGGCTTGCGACCCGCTCACGTCTAAAGAAGCTCGCACTGAATCTGGGGCTGACGAAGCCATTCCCATACCAGCCACCAGCGAAGGGTTTTTCGATCGGCGAATATGAGGCAGCTAGGTCGCTTGGCGGTAAGGCAGTTAAGGGAAAGATCGTCGTGACTGGCGACTCAACCATTGGCGACCTTGACCCTGGCGAGATCGTCACCATCTTCATGAGCAACGGTGCGTCATCAGCTTCAGCCGTTGACGAGCTCAAGCGTGCGTTGATCCGCAACCACCTGCGGGCAGTCCCGGTAAACCAGCTCGTGAAGTAAGCGCCCTAGTGGCGGAAGTGACGGCGGCCCGTCATCACCAGCACGACGCCAGCCTCATCGCAGGCGGCGATCACTTCATCGTCGCGAATGCTGCCACCGGGCTGAATGACGCATGACGCACCAGCGTCAATCGCCTCTTTGGGGCCGTCAGCAAATGGGAAGAACGCGTCGCTGGCGACGGCTGAGCCTTCCAAGCTAACTGGGGCCTTGCTGACAGCGATCCGCGCGCTGTCAACGCGACTCATCTGGCCAGCACCAACGCCTAGCGTCGCGCCGTCCTTCGCGAAAACGATTGCGTTGGACTTGACGTTTCGGGCAACAACCCAAGCGAACAGCATGTTCTGCCATTCCTCTTCAGTCGGCTGCCGCTTTGACACAACCTCCATACCCTCGCGGCCAATCTGACCAGTGTCTCGGTCCTGCATCAACACGCCGCCAAGAACTTGGCGAAGCTCAGGCTCAGTTTGGCCACCGCCAGGGTGCTCGTCACGAAGGATTCGAATGTTCGGCTTGGCGGACATGATCTCGATCGCCTCATCGCTGAAAGCGGGAGCTGTAAGTACTTCAATGAATTGGTCCATCAGTGCCGTAGCAAGTGTCGCGTCAATCTCACGGTTGAAGCCGATCACGCCGCCAAAGGCACTGGTTGGGTCGCAAGCGAACGCTGCCTTGTAGGCGGAGAGCGGGTCAGGCCCGATTGCCACACCGCAGGGGTTGTTGTGCTTGATGATCACGCAGGCTGGTTCGTCGAACTCGTCAACTATCCGCCGGACAGCGTCTAGGTCAAGCAAGTTGTTGTAGGAGAGATCCTTGCCTGAAAGCTTTTCGAAACGGCTGAGAAGGTCTGATTCTGAGCCAGTCTCCGCGTAGTAAGCGGCCTGCTGGTGTGGGTTCTCCCCGTATGAAAGAGCGCTGCGCTGCTCGTAGGACTTGAGGATTCGGGAGGGTGGGCCAGATTCGACTGGCTCAGGCGCGCCAGGGCCGGCAAACCACTCGGCGATCGCAGTGTCATAT
>CAZZKI010000228.1:0-2870 GCA_964654785.1 uncultured Solirubrobacteraceae bacterium | reverse complement strand
GGGCGGATGGCTGCGTCAGCACCGTGCACGGACTCGATTGGCGCCTCCTCGGCGGTGGGGTTCCAAGCGCGCGCCTTGGTCCCGAGACTCTTGGCAGCTGCCTCGGGATTTCTGGAAAGGACGGTTACCTCGTCTCCGCGAGCCACGAGCTCCGCGACGAGTTTGCGTCCAATAAGTCCTGTTGCTCCAGTTACGGTGATCTTCATGTGGTCTCGGGCTTCCTTCCGCCCAGCTGACCAGAGAGATCAGCTGGAGTGCAGTGTTTCTGAGTCGGATGCCGCAAACCCAAGCTCGTTGCCTGCGGTTGCATATCCGGTTGCCCGAGCTTCACGGGCTACTGCCTCTGCTACGGCCGAGGCGACCTCACGGTTGAATACCGACGGAATGATGTAACAGGAGGCAAGTTCCTCTGGCTTCACGATATTGGCAATCGCTTCAGCTGCAGCGACCTTCATTCCCTCTGTGATGTCAGTTGCCCTCACATCCAAAGCCCCTCGGAACAGTCCCGGGAAACAAAGGACATTGTTGATCTGGTTCGGGTAGTCGGAGCGTCCTGTAGCAACGATTTCGGCGTACTTCTCAGCCTCCTCAGGGGAGACCTCTGGATCCGGGTTGGCCATCGCAAAGACGATCGAGCGGTCGGCCATCTTTGAAAGGGCCTCTGGGGGCATTACTCGCGCTCCCGAAAGACCGATGAAGAGGTCACAGCCATCAATCACTTCTGCTGGCCCACCGCTTCGCTTCTCTGAATTGGTGTTCTCTGAGTACCACTTCTTGATCTCAGTCATTGACCCGTCGACGTAGTCGGCCCGCTCGGTGCTGAGTGCGCCTTGCGAATCACAGCCAATGACATCAGTGAGGCCTGCGGCCAAGAGAATTTTCGTAACGGCTACGCCTGCGGCGCCGAGGCCGACGATAAGCGCCTTCATCTCGGACAGATCCTTTTCAACAATCTTGGCAGCGTTCATAAGCGCTGCGAGCACCACAACCGCGGTTCCGTGCTGATCATCATGGAAAACGGGAATATCGAGTTCCTCGCGGAGACGGTCTTCAATCTCAAAGCAGCGTGGGGCCGAAATGTCTTCAAGGTTGATGCCGCCGAACGTTGGTGACATCGCCTTCACGATCGCGACGATTTCATCCGGGTCCGTTGTGTCGAGGCAGATCGGGAAGCCATCCACTCCAGCAAACTCCTTGAGCAGAACGGCTTTGCCTTCCATCACTGGCATCGCAGCTCTCGGGCCAATATCGCCCAGTCCGAGAACAGCGGTTCCATCAGACACGATCGCGACTGTGTTGCGCTTGATCGTGTACTGGAAGGCGCGATCAGGCTGGTCATGAATTGCCTTGCAAACACGAGCGACTCCAGGGGTGTAGGCCATTGACAGGTCGTCGCGCGTCTTCAGAGGATGCTTGTTGTGCTGCTCAATCTTGCCGCCAGCGTGGAGGAGGAAAGTCCGGTCAATCGTGTCGACAACCTCAGCTCCCTCGACGTCGTTGATCGCTGTGATGATGCGATCCCAGTGGTCGCGATCTGCGGCCATCACGCTGATGTCACGGAGCGTTACATCGCCGTCAACCTCCACAAGGTCAACTGCTCCAATGCTGCCACCGGCGTCGCCAATGGCCATGGTCACCTTGCCGAGCATGCCGGGGTGGTGAAGGAGCTTGACCCTGATCGTGAGGGTGTATTGGGCGCTGGTTGCAGTCATAAGAGAGGGGGCTGGTTCGGCATGCTGCCAAACCGTCCTTTCCACGATCATACGCGCGGAGACGATTTAGAGATTTCCCGAAGGTGGAACAGCGGGCACGGCCGCTGTCGGCGGTAGCTTGCATGGAACTGTGGCTGAGCCTCGCGAACTAGTTCTGATTGACGGCAGCTCGCTTGCGTACCGGGCCTTCTTCGCTCTCCCGGAAACAATCGCTACCTCCAAGGGTGAGCCGACCAACGCGCTTCTGGGTTTCGCTCAGATGTTGACCCGCTTGATCACTGAATATGGAACTCGGCCGACGATCGTCGCTTGGGATCGCGGCTACAGCGGTCGCAAGGAGGAGTACCCCGAGTACAAGGCTGGGCGGGCGTCGCGTCCAGATTCCCTCAAGGAGCAGTGGCCCCACTTGGAGGGCCTTGTTTCCGCCTTCGGGCACCTCAACGCCTCGGTCGAGGGGTTCGAGGCTGATGACGTAATCGCCACCCTTGCCGAGCAAGCGAAAGCAGACGGCATCAAGGTCACGATCGTGACCGGAGACAGGGACGCTCTCCAGCTTGTCGATGAACTCGTGACAGTTCTCGCAACTGGCAGGGGCGTGACGGATGTGAAGGCCTACGACCCGGATGGGGTTGTTGAGCGTTACGGGGTTGCTCCAGATCTCGTCCCAGATCTGATCGGTCTCAAAGGGGATTCCTCCGACAACCTCCCGGGAGTTCCAGGGGTTGGAGAGAAGACCGCCGCCGCTCTGCTTCAGGAGTACGGCTCGCTGGAGGCCGTGCTGGACCATGTTGATGAAGTCAAAGGTCCAAAGCGTCAGGAAGCTCTGAGGGAACACGCCGACGCAGCCCGAATGTGCCGCGACATTGCTACAGCTCAGCGAAGTTTGGAGCTCGAGATAACTCCGTCTGATGCACCGGACGGGCCCCCGGACGCCGAACTCCTGCGAGAGACCATGCGCCGCTGGGAGATGCGTGAGCCACTTCGGAGGTTAGAGAAGCATCTTGGCCTAGAGGCGTCAGCGGAGCCAGAGCCTGAGACACCGAGGGCAAAGGCCCAGAAGGTTCAGGTTGAGAAGTCAACGCTCGATGGCTTGGTTGCAGAAATTAAGCAAGAGGAAGTGGGTATTTCAGTTGGCGGCGACGAGGCTCCGGAAGGTGC
>CAZZKI010000227.1:0-2883 GCA_964654785.1 uncultured Solirubrobacteraceae bacterium | reverse complement strand
TGGCGACATCATCAACACATTCGCCAAGGCTGCCCACGCACCGCAGCTCGCGATGCGCGTGGACACTGGGCTGCTTGATGCTCTCCCCAAGGGGACCCTCTCGTTGGCAATGCAGATCCCTGCGATGAAAGGTGTCCGCAAGGCGGTACTCGCTGACCTTGGCATCCCGGACGAAGTCCTTGGGTATGTCGGGCTGACGGCGGAGTTCGATACCCGTGATTCAGAGCAAGCGCTCGCCGACACGGACATCACCCTTCCCGAGCTTGAAGACTACGCATGGAAGCTTTGGGACTACTGGGAGAGACACCTTGACCCAGATCTCTACAAGGACCGTTCACTCGAAGGTGCAGTCTCTGGGCGCACCGTCTTGATCACCGGCGCCTCAAGCGGCATCGGCCGCGCAGCGGCCCTCAAGGTGGCGGAATCTGGCGGCGTGCCACTTCTCGTCGCGAGGTCACTGGACAAGTTGGAAGAGCTAAAGCGTGAGATCGAAGCAGCCGGCGGCAGCGCTTACGCGTATAGCGCCGACCTGACTGACTTTGAGTCCATTGACGGACTTGTCCAAAGAGTCCTCGCCGATCACGCAAGCGTTGATGTGCTCGTGAATAACGCGGGAAGGTCAATCCGCAGGTCACTTGCACTCTCGTATGACCGCTTCCACGATTTTGAGCGAACCATCCAACTCAATTACCTTGGAACCGTTCGGCTGATCATGGGTCTTCTGCCCGGTATGCGTGAGCGTAGGCGTGGCCACATCGTGAACGTCAGCTCAATCGGCGTGCAGACCGGCCCGCCACGCTTCAGCGCGTACGTGGCATCCAAGGCCGCCTTGGACGGCTTCACTCGGATCGCAGGGTCGGAGACGATCAGCGATCAGGTGACATTCACCACCATCCACATGCCGCTGGTAAGAACTCCGATGATCGCCCCAACAAAGATCTACGACTCCTTCCCCACCATCTCACCGGAGGAGGCAGCCGATCTGATCTGCGAGGCGATCAGAAGCAAGCCGAAGAACATCAACACGAAGTTGGGCACCTTCGGCGAGGTCGCCTATGCCCTGGCTCCAAAGGCTGTTGACCAGATCATGAGCGCTGCTTACAAGGTGTTCCCGGACTCAGCTGCGTCAAAGGGGCAGTCAGACCCTGAGGAAAAGGCATCAGCTGAGCAGATCGCTCTCGCGCACTTGATGCGAGGGATTCACTGGTAAGCGAAGTAAGGCCGTAGGATCGGGGCGTGGATTCCGCCCCATTTGCAAAAGCAACAGCACTCACCCCTCACGGTGAGGACACCTTCAAGGGGGAAATTCCCCTCGGTTGGAGCGTCGCCAAGGGAGCTCACGGTGGCGTCGTCGCAGCTCTCCTGACGCGCGCGGCCGAGACCGTCGCCGGCCCAGAGCGACCAATTCGGTCATTGACGGCGCACTTCGTCCGCCCTGCCCTTCCCGGACCAATCTCAATTGAGGTCACACGGGAGCGCGAAGGAAGCCGGCTCACATCGCTCTCCCTGCGGATGCTCCAGAACGGTGAGACAGTCGCTGCCGCCCTCGCTGCCGGCGGCCCAGAGCGAGAGTCCTTCACCTTCGCGGACATCCCAATGCCAGATGTCCCGGGCCCTGAGGAGATCACGCCTGTCCACTATGTGGAGGGTGCGATGCCAGCGTTTATGGCGCACACCGACTTCCGCCCGGTTTACACAGCTCACGCGCTTGAGATGAACAGCACCGGCGAGGGAACCGTGGGTGGCTGGGTAAGGGTTCCGACAGGACTCCCCCTGGAGGCGCCTGCGGTTGCGTTCCTCGCGGATGTCTGGTGGCCAGCTGTCTTTGCAGTGATGGACGGAATGGCAGGGGCGCCAACGATTGACCTCACAGTCCACTTCCGTAGCCACCTGCCTCCATCTGACGATGATGGGTCAACTTGGGTACTCGGGCGGTTCCGCACGCACCTTGTCGAGGGCGGCCATTTTGAGGAGGACGGAGTCCTGTGGCTGCCAGATGGAACTGTCCTCGCCCAGAGCCGCCAATTGGCACTTGTTCTGCCACTGCTTGGCGACGCTTTCAAGAGCTAAACCGCCAAGCAGTCAGCCCGAGGGAGCCAGCCGAGCTTGCCAAGCTCACTTGCGACTGAAGCCAGCCGCTGGTCGTCGGTTTGGCTGCTCGCGTCAAGCCCTAGTCGTACCCCGAGCGCTGCACCAGCGCCAACGCCGCTGATTCTCCGGTTCAGCTTCCACCGGCGCACGGTCCGCTGGCCGTGGTCAGCAACGGCATCTCTCAAGCGCGCTGCCGCGGCGTAGGCCTCTGCGGGATCCAAGCCCCTCACTGCCGCAAGAAAGCTCAAGGCTGTCTCTTTGTCCTCTTGAGTACGAAGATCCAGCACAGTCTCGGACTCAACAGCGTGCCCACGCCCCCTGCGAGTGTCACCTATGAGGTTCTTCAGCTTGACTGGCAACCGAAGCCCTTGACGAGTGGAGAGCTTCCCCTCTCGCACGATCTTCAACCGGGTTGGTTGCCCTTCCCTATCAAGGTCTAGCGACACGACACCGCTGCTGTCGGCCTGGCCGTCAAGCCCTCCTCCGAGCGCATCAACATTTCCCAGCAGCCGAGCGTCCACCCTGCTGAACCAAGTCGTCCCGGCCTTCGTTGTCCGACGGCCAATGGCGCCTCGAAGGGTCGCGTCAACCTTCGCCGACAGTGGCCCAACCCCAAGCCCCACTGAGCTGCCGATAGCAAGCCCACCTGAAATCCAGCGCTCGTCAGGACGCGGGGGTGCCTGCGGGGCACCGACAAGCTCACCGCATAGCGGACACACCCTCTCAATCTCCTGCCTTAGTTTTCCGTCCAGCTTCTGCGAGTCCGCGAACTTGGCGATGAAGCGTTCGGCT
>CAZZKI010000226.1:0-2897 GCA_964654785.1 uncultured Solirubrobacteraceae bacterium | reverse complement strand
GAGCAGACTGTTGGGCAGGCTGGCCCAGTTGGGTTGAGAGCCCAGTTGTAGGTGGTGGCCGGCGCGAAGTCGAGAATCGGGATCGCGCTGGAGAGTGGGAATCCGAGGCCGGTCACACGGCCGCGGAAGTAGTAGTTGACTCCAACAAAGTCAGCCTTGTTGGCGAGCTTCGTGTCCCGCTCACCGGCATCAACCACGCCGTTGGCGTTGTGGTCAAGGATTCCCTTGACCGACGCGTCAAGGCTGAGCCGGTTGAAGATTTGGTCTGCGTGAACTGTGGCGGCCGTGTCTGTACTGCTGGACGGGTTGGCTGGAACGAAGTGGATCATGTTCTGAACAAGTCCGACCCGGCTCTTCTTGCCGTCCTTGTCAGCGTCCTTTGCGTCCTTGCTGTGCACCTCGTCATATGCGACTGCATTGGCAAGAGCAAGGTTCTCGCTCACCTTGATCGCGCAGCGGTAGCAGTAAGCGCCGGGTGGGAAGTTGCCCGACAGGGCTCCTGGGACGTTGGCGTAGCCGTTGACAGCAACCACCATTGGCTCATTGATTGGTGCCCACCAATCAACCAGGTCGCCAAACTTCCAAGCCGCGTAAGCGGCGTACTTGCGGAACTCGGTAACAGTGCTGGTAGAAAGCCAACCTGCCTTGGTGAGGCTTGCGGGGATTGGGTCGTCAGGGCGGCGTGTAGCAAGAGTGTCACGAGCTTGGATTGGGTCATGCGCCCAGAGCGGGAGGGTGAAGTGGTTGAGGGTGACGAATGGGTTCATCCCGGCAGCACGAGCTGCAGTGATGATCGCCCTGTACTTCGAAATCGCCGTCTTGTTGGCGAGCTTGTCCAGAGCCTTCAGGTTCGAGGTCGAGACGGTACTGCCGATCTTCACCGAGCTGGTGCTTGTGGGGAAGATCCGCGACCACTCAATGCCCATCCGCCAGCTCTTCATGCCGAGCGATTTGGCGTTCGCGATGTCCGCCGAGAAGTTCGTCTTCCATCCGCCTGGTCCGTTCTCTGGCAGGTCGCCGCTCACTCGCTTTGCTGCGATGTTCGCTGAGTTGTGAGTCCACGCCCACCAATCAGTGTTGGTGTCGGAGTAGGCCGAACCTCCGCCCATTTCGGTCTGGAACCCAGCGTTGGCGACACCCCAGATGAAGCCCTTGGGGAATGTTTCTGGCGCGGAAGCACCGGCGAACGCTGGCGCAGGCGCTGCCAAGGCAGCTGTTGCTGCAGCGGCAGCGCTCAAGATTTGCAGTCGCCTCATCAACTCTCTCCTGCTTGGACCTTACGCCCTCTCCACGCTCAGCGCAAAGGTCTAGGCAGGAACAGTTGCGAGTGCTTGCGTCAGCTCTTCAACGGTTTGGAAGTCAAGGCCAAGCCGGTGGTCATGGCGGTAGCGAACGATTCCTTCGCCATCAACGATCACAACTCCGCGCTTTGCGCCGAGTGCGCCTGTCATGCCGTAGGCGGCTGCGACCTTCTTGCCCTCGTCGGCGAGCAACGGCACATTGAGGCTGTGCTTCTCAACAAACCCGTTATGGCTGTCGAGGCCCTGTGGGCTGATGCCAACGACAACAGCGTCAAGGGCGTCCATTCCAGCCGAGTTATCGCGGTAGGAGCAAAACTGCTTTGTGCAGACCGGGGTGTTGTCGCCGGGGTAGAAGAGCAGAACCACTCTCTTGCCTCTGTGGTCGCTCAGCTTGAAGTTGCCTTTGGTTCCTTCAAGCTCAAAATCGGGTGCTGCTTCGCCAGGCTGTGGGCCCTTTGCCATGTCGTCTCCTTATGAGGTTGGCTGTCAGACGATGATCGCAAAGAAATCGGCACGCCCACGCCCCCCGAGCCTGCGACTATTGCGGAGTGCCATCAAATATCGCGCCAGTTCAGGAGGAGCCTCGCGCCGTTGTCGTTAAGCGTCGGCTGAAGACTGTGCCGATGATTCTTGTGATGGCGCTGGTTGTCACAGCGTTGATGCCGCTCTTGGCTCTTGCTGCGATTGCGGTTGATCTCTGGTTTGGGCTGGTGAAGCGGAAGCCGTCCGCGTACTTGAGGAGCTTGCTTTTTGGCTGGGCGTACCTGATCGCAGACGTAATTGGCCTGACTTTCCTCACGCTCACTTGGTTCACAAGTCTCGGCGGAAAGAGGCAACTCCATATGCAGCGCACTGCGTTTTGGGCTCAGCAGACTTGGGCTGCGTTCATGATGGGAACCGCGAGCTTCCTGTTCCGTTTGAAGATTGAAGTCCACGGCCAGAAACAGGCGACACCTGGTCCTTACGTCGAGATAATTCGCCATTCGAGCATCGTTGACAACGTGCTCTCTGCGATCGCAATTAGCGGCCCGCTTGGCATCGACCTTCGCTACGTGATCAAGAAGGAACTTCTCGGGGACCCGGTGTTTGATGTGTGCGGCAAACGGCTTTGGAACCACTTCCTTGACCGTGACTCAGGTGACCCTAAGGAGATCGAGGCAATTCGCCGCCTTGCGCGTGACATGGGCCCAAAGGACGGAGCACTCATTTATCCGGAAGGGACTCGTGTTTCAGAAAAGCGTCGCCTCAAAGCTCTTAAGGCCATTGCACGCAACAGGCCGGAGCGGGCTGAGCGCTTCAAAGACCTTAAGTACTGCCTGCCGCCGCGACATGGTGGCGTCATCGCACTTCTTGACGAGGCGCCAGACGCGGATGTCGTGCTCTTTCTGCATGTTGGCCTTGAGGGGCTGCGTGGAATCCAAGATGCGCTTGGAGGTGGGCTCAACGGGCGCCGCACCGTGATTCAGATCGTTCGTGTACCTCGCGCACAAGTTGGCAATGGCGAGGCCGCAGCAGAATGGCTGGACACAACATGGCTCGCAGTGGACGATTGGGTTGGTGAAGGAATCGCAGCAATCGCAGAAGGCCAACCAGTGC
>CAZZKI010000225.1:0-2931 GCA_964654785.1 uncultured Solirubrobacteraceae bacterium | reverse complement strand
AGTTGGCTAGAGCGTCTGCTTGCCATGCAGAAGGTCGAGGGTTCGAGTCCCTTCATCCGCTTCAAACCGAAAGCCCCGCCCAGCGCGGGGTTTTCTCTTGTTGGATGGGCCTACCGGGTTCCGTCGAGAGCCTCGTTAACGAGACGATCCGCATGAGAGTTCTGAGCGCGGGGAACCGTTGCGATCTCCCAGCCGCCAACTTCACTCAAGAGTGCTTTGACCTCTGCATGGAGAGGCTTCATATCCGGATGCTTGACCTTGTAATCGCCTGTGATCTGCTTTGCGACCAGTTCCGAATCGCCGATCAGCGATACGAACTCCGCTTCCAATTCCACCGCGCGCTCAAGTCCCCTGATTACGGCCCTGTATTCAGCAACGTTGTTGGTTGCGTCACCTATCCGCTCGCCGATCTCCTCAATCAGGTCGCCCTGCTCGTCAGCAATCACAACACCTATCCCAGCGGGTCCCGGGTTTCCCCTCGAGCCCCCATCGCAATGAATGACGAGTCTCACGGTGCTACTAGCTGGCCGGCTGAGTCAAGGGTGACATTACCCACCCTCAGGGCCTCGCCCAGTTCCGCGAGGTCATAGCCACGTCCCGCTTCAATAACAGTTGTAGTGCCGTGGTCAAGCTCCACTCGCCAGCGGTACCAGCAGAGATCCCAGCCGGCGACGATGTCCACGCCGAAATCTTCAAGGTCTACCGCGGTCAGCGTGGGCTCTCCAAGGGAACTCCTGACGCCCGCAATCGTCTTCAGGTGGTCAGTCCCATTGAAGGCAGTGATCGCAGTGCGAATCCGACCCACCGAACCACGAGGCTCCGCAAGAACTCTTTGTTCATCGCGGCGAGTGAGAGGATCAGGAGTGATCGCGCGCTCCCCCTGCCGACCCCGAAGACGGTCGAGAAGACGACCGCGCTCAGGAGTTGTGGGGTGCGGGGTTGCTCTGTCAGCAGGAGCCTCTCGCCTCCATCCCGAACGCAGAGCAGCCGTTTGGCAAAGCTCACACGCAACGCGGGACTCAGCGCCAGCGTAAAACACATCGCTGCGTTCACCGCAGAGCAACCCGCGATTGCAAAAGCCGCAGACCTCGGTCTCTGTGCTCGTACGAATCCGACGTGTCTCAGTCATTCAAGCCGAGGCTAGCAGTGCTCCGGCACTTCCAATATGGAAGCACGCAGGCGACCGCTACGCCCGTGGGTGGGATGAGTTGTAGGCGCTTCGAAGTCGCTCCGCCTCAACTCTGGTGTAGATCTGAGTAGTTGAGATCGACGAGTGACCGAGGAGCTCTTGGATCGCCCGCAGGTCAGCCCCGCCCTCGAGAAGATGAGTTGCAAATGAATGCCTAATCGCGTGCGGATGGGTTCCAGGTGGTAGCCCTGCCTTGGCCACCCAACCGTTAAGCCTGCGGCGAACATCTGACGTGGACAGTCGTTTACCCGTCCTGGACACAAACAGGGCATCCTCCCCAGGCTCAACATGGCCGCCACGGCCTCGATCAAGCCAAGCTGCGAGGGCCTTAAAAGCCGGTTCCCCGAGAGGGACTATCCGGGTCTTCCCTCCCTTGCCCTCAACACGAACAGATTCGTCGTCGAACTGCAGTGAATTGAGGTTGAGCTCGACAAGCTCCGCTGCGCGAAGGCCACCCGCGTAGGCGGTTTCGAAGAGGGCTCGGTCACGCAAGTCGAGTGCTGTAACTGCGGGGATACGCTCGAGCAGGGCGACGATCTCATCTCTGCGGAGAACGTCAGGCAAGTGGCGGTTACGTCGCGGCGCCGAGAGGAGCTCCGCGGGGTTTTGTGATGCCTTCCCCTCTTTGGTCAGGGACCCGAAGAAAGCGCGAAACGAGGCGAGTCGGCGGGCAACAGTGCTTGGGGCTAGACCTTCGGCGGCGAGAACCGCAATGTGGCGACGAAGCTCCCTTGCCCCCAACTCAAACGGCCCAAGACCAGAGCTGGTTGCCCATTCAGCGAGGCCGCGCATATCGCTCAGATAGGCCCGAACGGTTCGATCAGCCACTCTGCGAGCCCGCAGCCCCCGCTCGAAGGAATCAAGTGTTGACTCCCATTCGGGAAGAAGCGCCAATTGTGTATCGCTAGTGTCTTGACTCACAGTGGGAACTTTCTACGTTGATACGAGCTCGGGGCATGTTGCGACAGCGGGGCAACTCAGAGACGTTGGGGTTGACGAGCCCGAGGCTCCCTGGTTCAAAATCCAGGCGCCCGACGATGTGACGACCCTTTGGCATGCAGTTCTTGTCAAGGAGGAGCGCGGAGTCCACATAGGCACAACTGCTCTTCGCCATGGGGATCATCATGCCCTTCTACTGAAAAGTGGCTGGCGTGAGGTTGAACCCTCATCAATCGGAACGAGTTTGCCAGGCGCAGAGGGGCCAACGGAGCTAAGCCCTTCGCCTTGGGCGAACTAGCTTCAGAGAACCGCTACGAGATGTAGACCGGGGTGCCCACTGGCACCTGGTCATAAAGCCAGATCACGTCGTCCGGGTCCATCCGGATGCAGCCATGGGAAGCAGCTGACCCGAGCGAGTCAACTGCTGCAGTGCCATGGATGCCAACGCTGGAGGCGAGGCCCATCCACCGCGCCTTGATCGGATTGTTTGGGCCAGGAGGAACCGTGGTTCCGGCGAGCTTGCCTGCCCAAGCGCTGTTCGGGACATGCCAAGACGGGTTCTCCTGCTTGTCCTGCACGCTGTAGAGGCCAGCGGGCGTTTCAAGACCAGCCATTCCCACTGCAACTGGGAAGGTCTTCTCGAGCTTCAGGTTCTTCCACAGATAGAGCCTGAAGCCAGAACGGCTGACTGTGACAACAGTCGGGTACTTACCTGCCAAGTTGTGGACCGAGGTCGTGGGCTTGACTTCGACCTGCGGCGCCTTCACGACCACCTGTTCGACATCCCCAGGCTTTTGGAACGC
>CAZZKI010000224.1:0-2934 GCA_964654785.1 uncultured Solirubrobacteraceae bacterium | reverse complement strand
GAGGCGCTCCAGTCAGTCTGGGGTTCGTACACCGAGACGCCGGTCTACTAGGCCAGCGGACCAACGAGGGGGAGAGGCATGGCAATCGAGGGAAGCGCAAGCGAAGTAATCAACGCTCCGATCGAGAAGGTCTACGAGATCGCAGCTGACGTTGAGAACTCACCGAAGTGGCAGCCGGAGATCAAGGACGCTGAAGTCCTCAAGAAGGACAAGGACGGCAACCAGATCCTCGTTCGGACCAAGGCTGACGCCAAGGTCAAGGAGATGACAAGCGAGCTGGAGTTCTCCTACGACCCGCCAACCGGCCTCTCTTGGAAGCAGGTCAAGGGCGACTCAAAGTCCCTTGTTGGCTCATGGGAGCTTGAAGATCTTGGTGACGGCACAACCAAGGCCACCTACTCAATGAACGTTGATCTGGGGCGCGCACTGAGCCTCGTAATTCGCGGCCCGCTTGTTGATGTTCTGAAGAACCAGTTGGTGAACACAATGCCCGGGAAGCTCAAGCGGTATGTGGAGGCCAATTCCTGAGATACGCCGATTGCGGCGTGGCGATACGATCCGCCACGCCCGGTCGCCCGTAAACACACCGGAGATTCCCTCATGAGCGAAACAACAGACCGCAAGATCCGAGTAGTAGTCGCCAAGCCTGGCCTCGACGGCCATGACCGTGGCGCCAAGATCATCGCCCGCGCCCTTCGTGACGCTGGCATGGAGGTCATCTACACCGGCCTTCACCAGACTCCAGAGCAGATTGTTGAGACCGCGATTCAGGAGGACGCCGACGCTGTTGGCCTTTCAATCCTCTCCGGTGCTCACATGACCCTTGTACCTCGCATCGTCCAGCTCCTCAACGAGCAGGATGCAGGTGACATCCTCGTCACAGTCGGAGGCACCATTCCGGCTGACGACATCCCTGAACTGAAGTCACTCGGCGTTGCCGAAGTCTTCACTCCAGGCGCCTCAACGCAGGCGATTATCGACTTCATCCAAGGCGCAGTACCAGCCTAGGCGAAGCTGTTTGGACCAAAACAGGGGAGTCGTGCGTACACTTATTGACTCGCGAGTCAACAAGTGACCCGCTTAATCCCCGCCCCCAAGAAAAACCATCAACAGGAGGACGAACGCACGTGAAGATTTGCGTCCTGGTGAAAGAGGTACCGGACGCCGCAGTGGACAAGCGCATCGACCCAGCAACGGGCCGGCTTGACCGCAGTGGTGAGAAGAACCTCAACCCATACGACACACACGCGATTGAGGCAGCAATGCAGATTCGCGAGGATGAAGGCAACGGCGTGACAGTCGACGAAATCGTCGCAGTCACAATGGGCCCATCCGGCTCCGAGGCAGCACTCCACAAGGCAGTGTCACTCGGCGCAGACCGTTCGATCCACCTCAGCGACGATGCCCTTGCAGGCAGCGACGTTGCCGCAACGGGTTACGCCCTTGCCAAGGTGCTCGAGTCAGAAAGCCCTGACCTCGTACTCCTTGGTCAGCAGAGCGATGATGGTGAGTGCTACGCGATCGGTTCAGTCGTCGCAGAGCACCTCAAGATGCCATCCCTCTCACAGGTAGTGAAGATGGACATCGAGGGCAATGGCGCCAAGTGTGAGCGTCAGGCCGAGTACGGCTACGACACCATCGCCATCGAGTTCCCAGCGGTTATCGCTGTTGGTGACGCGATCAATGAGCCTCGTTACCCATCGCTTAAGGCGATCATGGGTGCGAAGAAGAAGCCGCTTGACGTCAAGTCAGCTGCTGACGTTGGAATTGACACCGGCAAGGTCGGCGCTGCCGGCTCACGTGTTGACTGTGGCGACTTCAAGGCACCGCCGTCAAAGGAAGCTGGACAAATCATCGAAGACGAAGACACCGACGCAACAGTCGCGCAGATCGTCTCCTGGCTCGAGGAAAGGAAGCTGATCGCATGAGCTCAGTACTCGTATACGCCCTCCACAAGGATGGAGCCATCAACAAGAACTCACTCGGCGCAATCGCCGAGGGGTCACGCGTCGCCGGTGAACTCGGTGGCAGCTGCGACGTTGTCGTCGTAGGTGGCGACGACCTCACCAATGACGTACTTGCCGCACTCGGCAACTACGGCGCTGGCAAGGTCTACCGCGTCAATGGCCCAGAGGGTCTTCCAGGCCCAGCAGTTGACGCAATGGCAGCTCTCGTCGCTCAGAACGGCTACAAGGCCGCTCTCTTCGGCGGTGGCCTCCTTGGTCTTGAGATCGGCGCAGGCCTCGCAGCCCGCATCGACTCAGGCCTGACAGTTGAGGTCACAGCGATTCGCGCAGAGGGCGGTTCGGTAATTGCCGAGCGTCCGATCATCGGCGACTCGCAGATCTCGAGCTCCAAGTTCCGCAGTGACACCGCCGTGATCATCGCGCGTATTAACGCGTTTGAGGTCAAGGAGACCGGTGGAACAGCAGAAGTCGAAGACTTCGGCGTGGACTTCTCAGCTTGGTCAACCAAGGCAACTCTCGTCAACCGTGGCGAGCAGCGCGGCGCTGACATCAACATTGAGGATGCAACCATCCTCGTTGCTGGTGGACGTGGCCTCGGCGAGGCCGAGGGCTTCCAGATGTGTGAAGACCTTGCAGCTGAGCTTGGTGGCGCTGTTGCCGCAACTCGTGCCGTTGTTGACGCCGGCTGGTTCCCATACGCGGGCCAGATCGGTCAGACCGGCAAGACGGTTGCTCCGAAGCTCTACCTCGCTGCTGGCATCTCAGGTGCCATCCAGCACAAGGTGGGCATGCAGGGCTCCGAAAACATCATCGCGATCAACAAGGACTCGAACGCACCAATCTTCGAGTTCTCCGACCTAGGCATCGTTGGCGATCTCAACAAGATCCTTCCGAAGCTGACCGAGGCCATCAAGGCCAAGAAGGGCGGCTGATCACATGGCCACGACCACTGTTGCACCTAGCGCGT
>CAZZKI010000223.1:0-2941 GCA_964654785.1 uncultured Solirubrobacteraceae bacterium | reverse complement strand
GCAACAATGGAATTGGCCGTCTTAGGTGATTCCCCAGCGTCAACTTGGACTGTGAAATCACCGCAGTTCGTTTTGAAGGCCAGATTCCAGATGCTTCCGTCCGGCAATTTCTGCGTGGGAGCTGAGAGGTTCTGAAGTTGAGGCTTCGGTTCTGCAGCAGCAACCTTTGAACAGGACGTTGTCGTACCAGAGGATTTGTCTCCAGATAAGCCTCCACAGGCTGCAAGGCCCAGCGAGGCTGCGGCAGTTAGGACGGCAAAGACAGGAAGGCTCTTCATGTGAACGATCATGCCATACGAAGAACCCGCCTCATGTAGGACAACAGCCTTCGCGTATACCCTTCGCAGATGGCCATGAAGCTAGCTCTTATCGTCAATCCCTCGGCTGGAGGCGGCCGTGCCGCCAAGGTTGTAGCCCAGGCGCAGGCCGTTCTTGCAAGCAAGCAGCTGGACTTCACGATTGCCGAGACTCGGGACCTCCCCCACGCGCAAGATCTCGCAGCTCAGGCGGGCGCGGAAGGACGAATGGCTGTGGCAATCGGAGGAGACGGACTTGTGGGAGCTGTAGCTGCTGCCTCTGCCGAATGCGGCGCTCTTGTGGGAATCATTCCCGGCGGTCGAGGAAACGACCGTGCGCGTGTGCTCGGTATTGAAAACAACGTGAATGCTGCGATTGAAGTCATTCTCAACGGTCAGGAGGGACGGCTCGACTTGGGCGAGGCAAACGGTAAAACCTTTTGTTGCATAGCCTCGCTTGGGTTCGACTCGGACGCCAACCGGATCGCCAATGAGACCCGAGTCCCTGGTGGACTTGCCTACCTCTGGGCTGCAATAAAGGCGCTCGCTGGCTGGAAGAACGCCCACTTTAGACTCAACCTTGATGGCGACCCCATCAGCTTTGAGGGATTCAGCGTCATCGCTGCGAACTCCAAGGCCTATGGCGGAGGGATGTTCATTGCGCCCGACGCCGATCTTCACGATGGTCTTCTCGATGTTGTAACCATCGAGGGGACGTCACGAGCCCGATTCCTCGCACTCCTCCCAACTGTGTTCAAAGGCAGTCACGTAAGGACCCAGCAGGTCACCGTACGAAGGGGTCGTGTGCTCCAGATCGAGGCCGATCGAGACTTCACTGTCTACGCGGACGGTGATCCTCTTTGTGATCTCCCCGCGACCGTTTCAGTCAGGCCTGACGCAGTTCGAATAATGCTTCCGGTCGCTAGGTGAGGACATCCCTGGCCGCATTTCTGGGCCGTCTGACAGCTCGCCTTTTGCGAGTCCTCGGCAGGTCGGGAACCACGGTTCCCGGAAGAGCGGCCTTATCGCTGGATCCTCGTTTTGTTGCCAATCGCCGGGAACTGATTGAAGGCCCAGTCGCATTGATCAGTGCCACTAACGGTAAGACGACGACTTCGAAGCTAGTTGCCAGAGCCATGGCTCGGAACTATCGTGTCGTCGGCAACTTCGCAGGCGCAAATATGTCGGGCGGGGTTGCTTCATCGCTCGTGGATGTCAAAAGTGAAGAGGCACTATGTGGCGTCTTCGAGGTTGACGAGTTCTGGCTGAACGAACTGGGTCCCCAGCTGTCTCCGACCGCGATCCTGCTGGGGAACCTTTTTCGGGACCAGCTTGATCGCTATGGGGAATTGGACACAATTCTTGAGCGCTGGCACGCTGCAACGTCGGGTCTGGCAGCGGCTGGCACTCTCTTTGTCGCCTGCGCTGATGACCCGGGAATTGTTTGGGTTCTTCGCGATGTTGATCCAGCTCAGATCGTTTGGTTCGGATGCGACGCTCCCGAAGCAAACATTGGCCGACTTCCTCATGCAGCAGACTCGGGGCAGTGCCGTCGCTGTGGCGAGGTTTTGACCTACCAAGCTGTCTACCTCGGCCACCTCGGAGACTGGAAATGCTCCTCCTGCGGTCTTTCGCGGCCAGAGTTGGCGCTTCGTATTTCTTCATTCAACCCGCGCGGTGCCAAGCAGATAGAGGTCACGATCACGAGTGCCGAGTCCTCCACTGCCATGAACCTCCCCCTCCCTGGTCTCTACAACGCCTACAACGCCGTTGGCGCATGGGGACTGACTCTTGCGCTTGGCGCTGATCCCAAGAGCGTTCAATCCAGTTTCGAACAATCCGAAGCGGCCTTCGGGCGGGGTGAGAGCATCGCGGTTGACGGCACCGATGTTCAGATGCTTCTAATCAAGAACCCGACCGGGGCAAACGAAGTAATTCGCGCCCTGCGATCTGAAACCGGTCCGTTGACTGTCCTCTTCTGCCTGAATGATGGGATCGCCGATGGTCGCGATGTCTCGTGGATTTGGGACACCGACTTTGAAGACCTCGTCCCCGTCATCGGAAAACTGATCTGCTCAGGCACACGAGCAGAGGAAGCTGCCCTGCGTTTCCGATACGCGGGAGTTCAGGCAGACCTGATCACGACCGAGCCTGAGCTTCGTGATGGACTCACGCTCGCCTCGGTGGCCTCTGACGAGGTCTGGGTCCTCCCTACCTACACCGCCATGCTTGAACTACGCGCAGCCCTAGCCAGTGAGGGACTGACGGAGAAGGTCAGGTGAGCAATGAGGCAACCTGGCACCGCATTGAACATTCGGGATTCACAGCCGATCTGCCAATCTGGCTGGACTTGGCCAGGCGCTTCGGCCCTCGAACTCTTGAGGTCGGCGCTGGCTGCGGCCGTGTCGCCTTACATCTGGCGGCGCATGGAGTCCCTGTTACAGCAGTCGAACGGAGTTCGGAGCTTCTTGCCGCATTACGCGCAAGCTGCCCGCCGGGAATCGGGATCAATGTCAAGTGCGCGGCTGCCGAGGAACTCAACTCAGAGTTTCTTGCCGAACACGAGCTCGCAGTCTTTCCTCTTCTCGTGGTTCAACTCATATGCGCTGATATCGGATTGGAAAAGGGGCTAGACGTCGTGGCTC
>CAZZKI010000222.1:0-2941 GCA_964654785.1 uncultured Solirubrobacteraceae bacterium | reverse complement strand
TGGACTGTTCCAAACACTTTGCCTGCTGGCACCTACAACTACTTCTGCCGTGTCCACCCGTACATGCGCGGCGCTTTCCGCGTAGTCACGGGTTAATCCGCGCCAAACTGGCACGCGGCTGTCCGATTCCGTTTACAATCTTGGAGCGTTCAAAAAGCGCTCCAAAACCGTCCCTGAGGAGAGACCTTGACCAACCTTCGACGCACTGCAATCGCCGCAGCCGCCGCAACCGCCTTTGCTGCCCTGCCAGCTGCCGCTTCAGCGGCTGATGGGCCTTGCTACAGCCCACCAGCGAAGCCGAAGGTCATCCCGAGCGTCAAGTACCAAGGCATGAAGTCAATGCTCTTCTGCTTCGGTCCGATGACTATCAAGCCGGGCCAGAACACGATTGAGTACCCGGTCTCAAACCTTCGCCCAAATGTCCCAGGCTGGATCACCCGATTCGACCCGGACTTCATATACGCAGACCCGAAGAAGGGCACGAAGGGCGTACCAAGCGTTGACGTTCTCCACCTCCACCACGCGGTATGGCTTTTCCAAGGCGAACAAGGGCCGCGCTGGGCATCAGGCGAGGAAAAGACTGTCTTCCAGCTTCCGAAGGGCTTTGGTTGGCGCAACGACCCAACGAAGTCAGTGATCGTCAACAACATGATCCACAACCTCTTCCCCACCACGGAAAAGGTCTACCTCACTTGGCGAATTGACTTTGTTCCAGACACCTCACCGGACGCTTCGAAGATCGTTGAGAACAAGACGCTCTGGATGGACACCGCGGGCTTCTCGGCCTACCCAGTCTTCAATGCGCTTCGCCAGTTCGGAACGGGTGGCAAGTTCACCTTCCCGGATGACGTTTCAAAGATCTCAGACCCAACCCTGAAGGCCGCTGAGACAGCAAAGATCGGTCGCGCTGCTCGGTTCGTCGTACCAAGCACTGGCATGACTCTGCTCGGCACTGCAGGCCACCTTCACCCGGGCGGCACAACAACCAAGCTGAAGGTCACCCGTAACGGCGTAACCAAGACTCTGTTCACCTCCGAGGCCAAGTACTGGGAGCCAGCTGGTGCAGTGTCATGGGATGTAGCGATGACCGCGACTCCTCCGAGCTGGCGGATCAAGCTTAAGCCTGGCGACGTCCTTACGACCAATGCCACCTACGACGTAAGCAAGGCGTCTTGGTACGAGTCAATGGGCATCATGCCTGTTGGCGTCCACTACGGATCCTCCGTCAAGGGCACTGACCCGTTCGCTCCCGGAGCCAAGTGGCCAACGACCGGTTCGATCACTCACGGTCACCTTGCTGAGAACAACAACCACGGTGGCAAGGCGACTGCCTACCCAGATGTTCGAAACCTGCCGAACGGAACAAACGTCACTGGCGGCACGGTCGGAATCAACAACTTCGTAACCCAGTACGGCGACTTCTCAAATACTGGCGCTGCGCTGAACCCGCCAACAGTGGCTCAAGGCCAGTCGTTCACCTTCCAGAACAACGACTCGACAAGCAACCCATTCACTGACTACATCTTCCACACGATCACCGCTTGCGCGGCTCCGTGCAACAAGGAGACGGGCATTGCTTACCCGCTTGCCAACGGCCCAGTGGACTTTGACTCGGGCGAGCTCGGGTACGGCCCAGCTGGCCTCACTCCGACTGAGAACAGGAAGACTTGGAGCACTCCGAGCAACCTGAACCCAGGCACCTACACGTACTTCTGCCGGATCCACCCGTACATGCGCGGCGCTTTCCGCGTGACGGGCAGCTAGTTATAAGGGCTTGACTGACCAGGCTTGGCCATTTGGAGCGCTCGGGGTTCCCCCCGGGCGCATCCTTCCGGTGCCGGGCCGCGGTGAGTTCTTCATTCGCGACAGCGGTGGCGACGGGCCGCCCGTGCTGCTTCTTCACGGCTGGATGTTCAACGCCGACCTCAACTGGGGACTTGCCTACGAACCGCTTGTTGCCGCTGGCTACAGAGTTCTCTCAATGGACCACCGTGGCCACGGCCGCGGGCTGAGGAGCCGCAAGCCGTTCCGTCTGGCTGACTGTGCAGCCGACTGCGCAGCGGTACTTCGGGAAACTGGTGCCACCAACGCTGTGGCAGTCGGCTACTCAATGGGCGGCGCGATCACCCAACTACTCGCTCTCGAACACCGGGACAGCGTCGCAGGGATCGTGATGTGTGCGACTTCAGCCAACTGGAACAGCAAGTCAATGCAGCGGGCTTGGCGGGCGATGCCGGCGCTCAGGCTTGCGTTGGGAGTCGGTGGAGTTGCCGCCTTTGAGCGGACAATTAGTCAGATGGGATTCCCAAAAAACCCTCGCTCTGAGTGGGTTGCGGCTGAACTCTCGAGAGGCAGCTCACGCGATATCGCCGAGGCGGGTAAGGAGCTGGGCCGCCACGACACTCGTGACGTACTCCGAAGCATTCGCATGCCAGCAGCCTCCATCATCACCACTGAAGACAGGTCTGTTCCCCCAGCTTTCCAGCGGGAGCTGGCCAGAGGCCTCGGTGCCCGCGAGTTTGAAGTCAGAGCCGACCACCTTGCGTCGGCGAGCCACGTTCACGAGTTCAACACTGCGTTGCTTGAAGCAATTGCCTTTGTTCGTGAAGAAGCTGGCCTAAAGCCAGCAGTACCTCTCACCTAACTGCACCAACTCAACGTAAACCGAGCCTGAGCCCGACCTGCGGGCGCACCCTTTGGCGTGACCAACTCACGACCAGAGGAGACCTCAATGCTTGAGAGAAACCGCCGCCTGCTACTCGCTGCCCTTGCCCCACTTGCCATGTTCAACTTCCTGCCAGCTCGCGCTGTCGCCAGCGGGGTGATCCTCTTCACCCCGAAAGCCGGTGCGGCTGGCGCAGCAGTGGCCTCCGCCCCGGGCGTCACGCGCCTGAGCGGGCTCCGCGTGCGAAGGCTCGCTGTGCGAGGGGATACGCGAACT
>CAZZKI010000221.1:0-2957 GCA_964654785.1 uncultured Solirubrobacteraceae bacterium | reverse complement strand
GCAGACCGCGATTGAAACCGCTTACGGCGTGATGAAGGACAACATCGCCGGCGGCAACATGGACGAGCACACTTCGAAGCGCTGGTTCAGCTTCGTAGCAACTCTCTTCCTCTTCATCTGGTTCTCGAACATGCTCGGCTACATCCCGCTGCCGACCAACACAGAGCACACTGTGAACGTCTTCGGCATTGACCTGCCGACCCTTGCGATCTATGCAGCAACAGCCAACCTTGCTGTTCCCCTCGCACTGACCCTGATGGTTTGGTTTGCCTACCACTACGAAGGCATTCGCGCCAAGGGTCCGGTCAAGTACCTCAAGGGCTGGGTGCCAGCTGGTGTTACCGGCCCGGCAGCAGGCCCAATCTTCGTGATCGAGGTCATCTCACACTTCGTTCGCCTCGTGTCGCTCTCAGTGCGACTGTTCGCGAACATCCTTGCCGGCCACCTTCTCATCCTCTTCATGGGTGGTGGCTTGGCAGTTCTGCTCGGTCTCGAGGTCGTCGGCGTCTTCACGCTGCCACTCGCGATCGCGTTCTACATCTTCGAAGTCGGGCTAGTCGCAAGCCTTCAGGCGTTCATTTTTGCGACTCTGGCTTCTATCTACTTCGGCGGCGCCGTCGCCGAGGAGCACTAAACCCGTCCGCAACCAGGAGGAATCGACCCCGTGGACCTATCCCTGATCACCCACATTGCAGCTTCGGTAGCCGATGTAACGGCTGAGAACGAAGCAATCGCCCGTAAGGCCGGCAAGGCCATCGCCCTCGGCGTTGGCGCAGGCCTCGGAACAATCGGCCCCGGCATCGGCGTCGGCTACATCTTCGGCAAGGTCATTGAGTCAGTGACCCGTCAGCCCGAAATGAAGGACGAGATCACCTCGATCCAATGGTTGGGCTTCGCCCTTACCGAAGCGATCGTGTTCTACGCCTTCATCTTCGGCCTGATCGCGTTCTTCCTCTCATAGACGAATGACGCACCTGCTCGTAATAGCCTCGGGAGAGGCAGCAGCGAAGGACGAGGGAACATTCCTCGTGAAGCCAGGTCTTGGCCTGATGGTCTGGACCCTGCTCGCGTTTGGAATCACCATGCTGATCCTCAAGAAGCTTGCCTTCCCGAGGATCCAGGAAGCACTCGACCGTAGGCAGAAGGCAATCGAGGAATCGATCGAACAAGCTGAGCAGACCCGTGCGGACGCGGAGAAACTGCTTGAGGACTACCGTGCCCGGCTCGCCGAAGCACGCGTCCAAGCTGAAGAGATCGTGGAGCGTGCGCAGAAGAACGCCGAGCGTTACGACGCTGAGGCTCGCGCTGCAACCGACCAGACGATTGTTGAACGCAAGGAGCAGGCAGCACGTGACATTGAGGCGGAGGCGCGTCGCGCAATCGCCGATATTCGTCGCGAAGTTGCTGACCTTACGGTCGCCGCTACCGAGAAGGTGACTCGCAAGACCCTCACCTCCGACGATCAGCGCAAGCTGGTCGAGGACGCCCTCTCCGAGCTGGACTTCACCAGCCTGACTGGCGACAGGAGCTAAGCAAGACAATGGAACAAATCGCCGAGGTATACGCACGTGCGCTGTTCGAAGTTGCCCAAGAAAAGGGTGGCCTTGACTCCGTGCGCGCTGAACTCGGCGAGTTCGATGACGCACTCAAGGCGAACCCGGACGTGAAGCTGTTCCTCACGTCACCGGAGTTCTCAACTGAGGAGAAGAAGGATGGTCTCCGCAAGTCAGTTGAGGGCGCTTCGCCTGAGGTCATGAACTTCCTCGAAGCGTTGCTTGAGCGCCACCGTATGCCGGCTATCCACCGCATCCGCGAGCGCTTCGACGAGATGTGGCGCAAGGAGACAAAGGTTCTCCCCGTCACTCTCACCAGTGCAGTCGCGCTGGACCCAAACACCGTTACGCACCTCAAGGAGCAGATCGGAGCCCAAACGGGTTCGCAGGTTCTCCTCGAGGAGACAGTAGACCCAGACATCATCGGCGGAATCGTCGTTCGTGTCGGAAACCAGATCCTCGACGCTTCGATCAGGACGCGTCTCGAACAGCTGCGCCGGACAGTGGCGGCAGCCTGACAATCAGCCCTTAACAGGAGCGGAGAAGAAACAAAGCCATGCAGATCAAGCCAGACGAGATCACATCAATCCTTAAGAGCCGCATCGAAGGCCTCGATGCAGGTTCGGCAACCCTGACCGAGGTTGGCACCGTCCTCTCGGTAGCGGACGGC
This sequence comes from uncultured Solirubrobacteraceae bacterium, assembly GCA_964654785.1. Taxonomy (GTDB): domain Bacteria; phylum Actinomycetota; class Thermoleophilia; order Solirubrobacterales; family Solirubrobacteraceae; genus WLNJ01. Next base: position 734 of record CAZZKI010000221.1, on the reverse strand, counting down.
ATCGCCCGCGTCCACGGCCTGGAGAACTGCATGTCATTCGAGATGCTCGAGTTCCCCAATGACGTGACGGGACTTGCACTCAACCTCGAGTCCGACAACGTCGGCGCCGTGCTCTTCGGCAACTGGGACACCATTGCTGAGGGTGACACGGTCAAGCGCACCGGCCGCCTGCTGGAGATCCCAGTTGGTGATGCAATGCTCGGCCGAATCGTTGACCCGCTCGGCAACCCGCTTGACGGCAAGGGCCCAATTGAGGCGACTGAGATGCGCCCAGCTGAGTTCAAGGCCCCTGGCGTCGTTCAGCGTCAGCCAGTTACTGAGCCGATGCAGACAGGCCTTAAGGCTGTTGACTCAATGATTCCGATCGGCCGTGGCCAGCGCGAGCTGATCATTGGTGACCGTCAGACGGGTAAGACGGCAATCGCGATCGACACGATCATCAACAACAAGGGCAGCGACCTGATCTCGGTCTACGTCGCTATCGGCCAGCGCCTCGCAACCGTGGTGCAGCTGAAGGAGACTCTTGAAGAAGCTGGAGCGATGGAGAACACCATCATCGTTGCCGCTCCTGCTGATGAGGCGGCCCCGATTAAGTTCATGGCTCCTTACGCCGGTTGCGCAATGGCCGAGTACTTCCTCTACAACGGCCGCCACGCTCTCTGCGTGTACGACGACCTCACCAAGCACGCTTACGCGTACCGTCAGATGTCACTGCTGCTTCGTCGTCCGCCAGG
>CAZZKI010000220.1:1756-2972 GCA_964654785.1 uncultured Solirubrobacteraceae bacterium | reverse complement strand
GAGAGCGGCACTCGTAGCTCTCGTTCTCGCCGAGGGGTTAATCAAGGCCTAGCGAGTGAACAAAGAAAACGCCCCGGGGGCTTGAAGCCGCCCGAGGCGCTTTCAGTACTTCTGGAAGCTAGCCCTTGTAGTTGAGGGTGAAGCTGTACTTAATTGAGTCGTTAGCGCCAGAGCAGACGAATGCTGCCTTGTTGCCTGTGACTGCAGGGACGCAGTCAAAGTTGTCTGAACGAACTGGCTCCTCTGCGCTCTGCTTTGCCACGAGGTTCACTAGGAACGAAGCGGTTTCGCAGTTGACAAGCCCAGCCTTTGCAGCTGGGTAGCCCTTGGCGACCAACTGGACTGGCACAGTGGTAGGGGTCACATTTGGCACCGCGGTGACTGTGCATGTCTTGTTGACAGGGCCAACCACAGGCTGCGCTGTTGAGGTCGTCGTGGACGCCTGCGTGCTTGTTGGTTGGGCGGTCGTGGTGACTGTTGTCGTCTTGGTGCCACCGCATGCACTTAGTGCGAATGCGGCTGAGGCTGCAAGCCCCAGGGCGAGGGTCTTCTTCATCAATTCCTCCAATAGGTATCGGCCATTTGGCTACATGTTGTTTTCGCGCACTGGCGCTATCTACCTACTAGCCCTTGTAGTTCAGGGTGAACTTGTAGGTGACTGTCGCCGCGTCAGAGATCGTCAGGGTGCAGGTGAAGTCAGCCTGGTTCCCACTCACGATTGGAGTGCAAGCGAACGGGCCGGCCTGAACTGGCTTCTCAGCCTTGAGGCGAGCGGTCATCTGGACCACCGGGTTGGCGCTTGGGCAGCTCACATAGGTGGCTGCTGCGGCTGCCTTGCCCTTGGAGGTAACTTCGACATTCACCTTGTCTGGGTTGATGTTCGGCACGCCTGAGACAGTGCAGGTCTTGGTGACGCTGCCGTCGGCGTTTGTCTTCGAGCCCGACTCGCCAACTGCTTGGCTCAGAGTGCTGCTTGCGTTGGTGGCAGCGGTGGATGCGGCCGACTTGGCCCCGTCTGTGACGTTCTTGGCTGTGTCACCACAGGCAGCAATCAGTACAGATGCTGAGCAGGCGACGGCAATTGGGACGAGCTTCTTCATGTTTCCTCCGAATTTGAGTTGATGTCGCCATCCGGCCGACCTATGTGATCTGGCTCGGGTGGCGCCCACGAATAGACTTCGACACGCCCGCCCCCCGCCCCTCCAACGGCGTGGCA
>CAZZKI010000220.1:0-1656 GCA_964654785.1 uncultured Solirubrobacteraceae bacterium | reverse complement strand
GTCGCGACCAAGAAGGATGTCGCCACTGTCGTCAGCCCCTATTCACCGCAGGGTAAGGGGCAGATTTCCAAGAACGGGAAGGTTGCGTTCGCAGTAATTGACTTCGCAAAGCTCGGCCAGCAGATGAACAAGTCTGACATTCAGGCAGTCATTGACACTGCCAAGCAGGCGGGCGGTGATGGCCTTCAGGTTGAACTCGGCGGTCAAGCGATCGTCCTCACCGAACGCAAACCACCGGGCCTCACAGAGCTGATCGGAATTGGTGCGGCGGTCATCATCCTGCTGCTCACCTTCGGCTCGTTCTTGGCGATGGGGCTGCCAATCGGCACAGCGCTGTTTGGCCTTGGCGTTGGTCTGTCCCTGCTCGGTCTGCTCAGCCACGCGCTGGACACGGCTGACTTTGCGCCGCAGCTTGCGTCCATGATTGGCCTTGGCGTGGGCATTGATTACGCGCTGTTCATCGTCAGTCGCTTCCGGGATGCCTATGCGGCAAACGGCGGGAAGTTGGAAGAGGCCGTGATTGAAGCGATGAACACTGCGGGCAGGTCTGTTGTCTTCGCAGGGCTCACTGTTGTAATCGCAATCCTCGGCATGGTCCTGCTTGGGATTTCATTCCTTTACGGGGTTGCGATCGCCACCTCAATGGTCGTCTTGGTGACGATGGTCGCCGCGATTACTCTCACGCCTGCGCTGCTCGGCTCCGAGCGGCTTGGAGGCAGGATCGGTAAGGGCCGCACCAATCGGCGAGGCGCTGAGCGTGAGGGTCAAGTCTGGGCGCGCTGGTCAGATGTGGTTGTGCGCCACAGGTGGATCTGTGCGATCGGAGGCACTGCGCTCCTTGTCGCATTGACAATTCCTGCCTTCGGCATGAGGCAAATGCACAACGACTCTGGCAACAACGGCCCAGACCAGACATCGCGCAAGTCCTACGACCTTCTCGCATCTGGCTTTGGCCCGGGCTTCAACGGCCCCATGCAAGTTGTGATCTCGCTAAATGAGCCCGGCAAGAACGGAGCTGTCGCTGAAGCTCAGCAGACCATCGCGAAGGTCGCTGGGATCAAGCAAGTAACCCGCATGCCGATTGAGGAGCAAACTCCGGGTACAGCTCCCCTCCAATACGGCCCGCTGTTTAGCAAGAACGGCAAGACAGCAGTCCTAGTCGCCTACCCAGCCAGCTCGCCACAGAGTGAGGAAACAACCGCGCTGGTGCGGCACCTGCGCAAGGACGTTGCCCCTGAGATTGAGAAGGCAACCGCTTCACAGATCTTGATCGGCGGCTTCACCCCAGCGACCAACGACCTTGCTGACATCTTCAGCAGCAAACTGTGGACGTTCATCGGAGTTGTTGTTCTTCTGTCAGCGCTGCTTCTGATGGTCGTATTCAGGTCAATCCTCGTTCCAATCAAGGCAGCGGTCATGAACCTGTTGTCAATTGGCGCTGCGCTTGGCGTGGTAACCCTCGTCTTCCAAGAGGGGTGGGGTGCCGGCCTTCTTGGAATCGAACCTGGGCCGATCGAGCCCTTCCTGCCGGTGATGATGTTCGCGATCATCTTCGGGCTCTCAATGGACTACGAGGTGTTCATCGTCTCTCGGATTCGTGAGGAATGGGTCCAGAGCGGTGACCCACGGGGTGCCGTGAGGTCAGGCCTTGCTGCA
>CAZZKI010000219.1:0-2974 GCA_964654785.1 uncultured Solirubrobacteraceae bacterium | reverse complement strand
TTGGGCGCGGACACGGCAGCCATTACGCAAGACCACTTCGACGCCAGCCCCGACGCTCCTAATCTCGGTTACTGGCGACATTTCGCGAACCTCAACCCCTAGATAGAAGAGCGCGAACCTCAAGTTGGCAGCCAACTTGCCCGGGTGGAGAGTGGCCGTATCTCTCAGATAGAGCCCGTGAGAGAACCGGGAAGAGTCGCATAGCGCGCGAGCCTCCTCCTGATCAACTGACTTGGCTGTGCCGACAGGAAGCTCCAACTCCATGACCGCATCGACAATTTTCTTGTCGTGCACCTCCTGGCCTTCCCCGGTAACGGCAATCAGCTGACCGGCCTGCTTGAACCCGAATTCACCAATCTCGTCTTCGATTTCGCCAATTCGAGAAATGTTCGAAATTGACTTTTCGACGAGTGCCCTTGCGGCGCGAAGCCCGAACTGGTCAATCAACCTTGGAGCAGCCTCAACAAATGAGTCGCAGAAACCACCATTGCGGCCGCTTGGCCCAGTCCCGCAGACCTCTGCCTCAAGGAGGACGATTCGCGAGGCCGGCACCGACTGCGCCAGTCGTAGAGCAGCCCACATCCCCGAGAACCCGCCACCGACGATCACGACGTCAGCATCAGCGTCGCTCTCAAGCGGATCGAAGGCCTCGTGTCCTAGAACTGAGCGGGTCGACGCCCGTGGGTGAACCCCCCACGCATCCTCAATCCACCATCCGTAAGCGTCGTGACTCACGACGCCATCATCTCAGAGGGTGAGGGTCCTCGCGTCAGAAAAACCATCGGTGGCAAGCAGCGCATCGAGCGCTTCCTGCGGCACGGGAGCGTCGGTAGTGATAGCGATTGCGGCCTTTTCATCGCCGCCTGTCTCAGGTTGACGGCCAACCGCTGCAGAAACAATGTTCACACCGTGACGGCCCAGCTCTGTACCGATAGCGCCGAGCATTCCTGGCTCGTCCCGATAACGAACGAGAGTCAAGTGGCCTTCGAGCTGAAGGTTGAAGCGCTGTCCCCAAGCCTCAAGTAGGTGCGGACGATGCAGCTGCCCAATTGTGGTCCCGGCAACGCGTACAGTTTCGCCACCAGCGCTAGCGGTAACGCGCACCATGTCTGTGTAATCCCGGATCTGAGTCGAAGCCTTCTCGCTGACCTCAATGCCTCGTGCTTGAGCAAAGGAAACGGCGTTAATCTCATTTACTGGGTCCTCGGTACGACCAGCTAGCGCGCCCATTAGAGCCGCTGTGGTGAGAACACGAACATCACGGTCGGCGATCCCGCCAAGCACTTCAACCTCAATTCCTTCGAAGCCACCAGCCAATTCAACGGCAATGCGGGCTAGGTCTCGGCAGAGCGGAACAAACGGACCAAGTACATCGCGATCTTCAGCACTGATAGCGGGGAGGTTGACCGCAGTGGTGACAGTCCCGCCAGTCAGAGCTGCCAAGAGCTGCTCCGCAGTCTGTACACCAGCCCGGTCCTGCGCCTCAACTGTGGAAGCTCCAAGGTGTGGAGTCACAACAACGTTGTCGTAGCCCTGGAAAAGTGGGTGCTCAGTGATGGGCTCCTGCTTGAAAACGTCAAGCGCGGCGCCTGCAATCTTCCCGGAATCAAGACCAGCCTGAAGAGCAGCGTCGTCAACAAGCCCGCCTCGGGCGCAGTTGATGAGGCGAACTCCGTCCTTCATCTTGGCGATCGTTTCGGTGTTGATGAAGTCCTTTGTGTCTTCCGTGTTGGGAAGGTGGATCGTGATGAAGTCGGCTTCGGCGAAAATCTCATCGGTCGTCTCAGCCTTCTCAACTCCGAGCTCCTTGAAGCGCTCAGCCGACACATAAGGGTCAAACGCGAGGATTCTCATCCCGAACGCCTTTGCGCGAGCTGCAACCAACTGGCCAATTCGGCCAAAGCCAAGAACTCCGAGAGTCTTCTCGTAAACCTCTACCCCACCGAACTTGGATCGCTCCCAGCGACCGTCAGTCAGAGCCGAATGCGCTTGAGGAATGTTGCGCGCGAGCGACAGCATCAGTGCGATCGTCTGTTCCGCCGCAGCGATGATGTTCGACTGAGGTGCGTTCGCGACGATGATGCCCTTGCGGGTCGCGACATCAACATCAACGTTGTCAACGCCGACTCCTGCGCGACCGATCACCTTGAGGTTGTCGGCCTTCTCAAGCGCCTCTGCGTCCAGCTGAGTGGCCGAACGGATCAGAATCGCTTCGTAGTTACCAATCTGGTCAAGAAGCTCCTCGCGTGAAAGCTCGGTAAGAACGTCTACATCGCAAGTCTCTCGGAGGAGGTCAACGCCGCTGTCGGCGATTTCCTCGGCGACTAGAACTCTGGGGCGGTCGCTCACGCGCCGGCCTCGATGCCCGCATCGAGGAAGACTCGTTGTGCGGCGCCTACGCCCTTGCCGAGCTCAACTGAATGACCAAGAGTGTCAAGGGTCATCTCGAGGCCAGACAAGCAAGTGAGAATGTCGAACGCGCCGAAGTATCCGCAGTGAGCGATGCGCAGGATCTTGCCCTTGAGCTCATCCTGCCCCCCGTTCGCAGTTATGCCGAAGCTGTCGCGGAGGATCTTTGGAACTTTGCCTCCGTCAATTCCCTCTGGGAGGTTGACAGCGGTAACAACGTTCGAGCGCTCATCCGGGTCCCCGTAAAGAGACAGCCCGAGCGCCTGCACCCCAGCCCGTGTTGCCTTGGAAAGCAGTGCGTGCCGAGCGAAGACATTGTCAATGCCCTCTTCATGAATCATGTCGAGCGCTACGTCAAGGGCAGAGATGATGGTGACCGGTGCGGTGAAAGGACTGGCAGGCGGGTCCTTGCGCTGCGACTTTGCGGTGCGACCCCAGTCGAAGTAGTAGCGGCCGCCTGGCTGGTTCTCAGCGCGCTCAAGAGCAGCTGCAGACACCGAAGCGAGACCGACTCCGGGAGGCGCCATTAACGCCTTCTGCGAGCCTGAGACCACAACGTCAATCC
>CAZZKI010000218.1:0-2974 GCA_964654785.1 uncultured Solirubrobacteraceae bacterium | reverse complement strand
TGGATGTGCGAAGCCTGTGGCTTCATCTACGACCCGGCTGAAGGTGACCCTGACGGAGGGATTCCCGCAGGAACCGCTTTCGAGGACATTCCGGACACCTGGTTCTGCCCAGTGTGCGGCGCCAAGAAGGCCGACTTCGTCCCTTACGAGGACTAGCCGCAAGCAAGACGCTGCGGGGGCTTTAAGAAATCTTTCCTTAGCCCCCGCAACTTTCTTCGCGGCTTGTGGTTTCAATGGTCGGGCCAGTCACCGATTTATCCAAGACCCCGGTTCCGGCGGCTGGCCCACCTCTCAAACCCCTAAGTTCAGCGGCGAGACAAGAAGCTACGCAACTCGGCGAATCTGTGCGCCGGTTCCACGCGAAGGAAGTGAAGCCTCAGCCTTTAAGCGGTCTGGAGCGTCTTCAGTTCCTGCGTCGGCGATGGCTGCCGCGGTGATCTTCACCAAGTCGGCAAGCTCGTCAGCTTCGATCCCGAGTGGTGGCATCAGTACGACAACGTCACCGAGTGGGCGGATGATCGCTCCCCGGAGGCGTGCGGCAAGTGTCACCAAGTGGCCTGTGCGACGGCCCGGTTCGAATCCTGAAATCTCAATTCCACACATAAGCCCACACCTGCGGATCTCGGCCACTTGTGGCAGCGGCGCCACATGCTCCTCAAGTAACGCGCCGAGCTGGTCTGCGGCAGCTGCAGCCCTCTGGACGGTGTCCTCCGATTCAAAGATCTGAAGGTTGGCTATGGCGGCCGCACAAGCAAGCGGATTCCCTGTGTAGGTGTGGCCGTGGAAGAAGGTCCGGTACTCCTCATGAGCACCAAGGAAGCCTTGGTAGATCTCCTCAGTTGCGAGGGTGGCTGCGAGCGGCAGGTAGCCGCCAGTCAAGCCCTTGGCAACGCAGAGGAGGTCGGGTCGAACATTCTCGTGGTCGCAGGCAAACATCTTGCCGGTGCGACCAAACCCGGTTGCTACCTCATCCGCAATCAGGAGAATTCCGTGCTCGTCGCAGAGGGCGCGAACTGCGCTCAAATAGCCAGGGGGTTGCATCAGCATGCCAGCGGCGCCCTGAACGAGAGGTTCAATGACCACTGCCGCAATCTCTTCGGAGTGCTCGTTGACGACCCGGCCGAGGCTGGCGATGTCTCCAGGTTCAGCCTCAAGGGTTTCGAACAAGAGCGGACGGTAAGTCTCGTGGAATAGGTCCATGCCTCCAACTGAAACGGACCCCAAGGTGTCGCCGTGGTACGCCTCGCGCATCTTCACGAACCGGGTGCGCTTGGTGGCACCGTTTTGGGCATGGAACTGGAACGCCATCTTCAGGGCGATTTCGACTGCAGTGCTGCCGCTGTCTGAGTAGAAGACACGGCTCAGGCCGTCAGGCGTGATTTCAACCAGCTTGGCAGCCAGCTCAATGGCACCAGGGTGGGTGAGGCCAAGCATTGTGCTGTGGGCAACCTTGTCCAGCTGAGCTTTGACTGCGCTGTCAATTTCCTTGCGGCGATGGCCGTGGACTGTGCACCAGAGGGAGGAAACGCCATCAAGGTAAGCATTGCCGTCTGTGTCAAAAAGCCAGACTCCTTCGCCGCGCTCAATTACGAGTGGCGGCTCGTCCTTCTCCCAGCCCTGCTGCTGGGTGAACGGGTGCCAAACGTGTTGGCGGTCAAGTGCCTTTAGGTCGTCGCTCCTCACAACACCAATGACGCTATTGCCGCCATCGGATGCGGCAAACCCGGATTCCCGCAGAGAGCGGGGTGTTCAAAGCCAATCTGAGGCGGGAATCCCGGCTCCAGCAGCCTCAAACGAGTCTCGGGTCAGCAGGGCCACATGAGGAATCGTCACGACTGGTACTCCAGCTAGCTCCGCAACTGTCTTCAGGTTGTCCTGCTCAATAGCTGATGGTGCCTCCGGCCAAGGGCCCATCACAATTCCGCGAACCTCAAGCCGCCGTTGTCGGAGGGCCTCCACCGTCAAGAGACAATGGTTGATCGTCCCGAGGCCGGGCCGCGCAGCGATGACGACAGGTAGCGCCAGCGCCACAGCCAAGTCAGCCACCGAAGCGGTCCGTGAGATTGGGACCAGCAGGCCGCCAACGCCTTCGACGATGAGGGCTTGCTCGGGGTCGGCCGCAGCCAGCGTGGCCTCCGCGATCCCATCCACATCAAGTTCAACTCCTGCCTGTTCGGCTGCGAGGTGCGGTGAGACAGCAGGGTCAAACCTCAAGGGCGCAATTTCGTTTGGGTTGCCTCCTGTGACTGTGGCCAACAGTTCGTTGTCGCGGGGGGATGTGGCAGTCGCCTCTTCTGCCATTCCCGTAAGGAGTGGCTTGCGAGCTACAACCGACTCGCCAGCTGCGGCAAGTGTGGCTGCGATGGCTGCCGTTACGAAGGTCTTTCCAGCGCCCGTATCGGTGCCGGTAATGAACAGCCCGCGCTGCGCCATTAGCTAGGCGGCGCGGCGGAAGTCGTCGCGGGCCTCAGCCTCAAAGTCAAAGACTTGGCCACTGCCGCGACTTGCTCGGATCTCACGACCACTGTCTCCAGGTGCTGCCGTCTGGCGCTGTTTGGGCGCTCCTGCAGGCCTGAGGCCAGTAGTAAGGCAGGCCTCAGCAATTACGGCTGCTGCCTTCTCAAGCTCAGCAGCCTTGTGGGATGCCATTACAGACAGGCGCAGCCTTGAGGTGCCCTCCGGAACTGTCGGTGGGCGGATTGCTTGGGCGTAAACACCGCGGGCAAGGGATTCCTCGCAGAGGTCGGTTGCTGCTGCTGCCGAACCGACGAGTAGGGGAATGATCGGAGTCTGCTGGTCCTCTACATCAAAACCATTGGCGCGCAGTGCCTTGCGGAAGGCGCGGCCGTTTGAGCGCAGCTTCTCAACGCGCCGCGGTTCCTCCTCCAGAATTGTCAGCGCCTCCATGGCACCGGCAACGGCTGGTGGTGGAGGAGCAGTGGAGAAGATCAAAGTGCGCGCGCGGTTGGTGAGC
>CAZZKI010000217.1:0-2983 GCA_964654785.1 uncultured Solirubrobacteraceae bacterium | reverse complement strand
ATCGCTGTGAAGGAGATGCCTGAGTCAGCGATCTTCTGCAGTTCGTCAAAGACAATCTGTTCGGCCGCCTCGTCAATTACGAGAGTTCTGTCACCACCAGCGCCGTCGCCAACGACAACTGCGCGGTCGGCTGTAGTCGGAAGGCTGGTGAGCATTCGCTCAATCCCTTCGACCATGCGACGGCAGGCTTCAAGCCAGGGGCGGGAATCGGGTTCACTAATCGGCATCTAATCCCTATCCTGCCAGAGGTGGAGCAAATCACCGTCGATCTTGATGACGGGCAGCAACAGGCTGTCGCGTACCGGGGTCCTCGACTCATCGTCACTGGCCCCACGGGAAGCGGTCGCACAACAGTCCTAGTTGAACGCTTCGCTTCGCTTGTGGGCGAAGGCCTCGCCCCAGAGAAGATCCTCGTCCTGACCCGGACGGACAGCCAGGCTGACCTTCTCAGGCCGAGGCTTGAAGAAAAGCTCGCATTGCCTTGGGAGGAGTTGTCAGTCCACGGAACGACTGGCCTTGCGGTGCGGATCCTCGCTCGAGCAGGAATGGAAGTAGGCCTCTACCCGGAGGTCTCAGTCTTGAGCGCTGCTGACCGCTTGGCCCTGCTTGGGGACGCAATTGACAGCCTCACCTTGGAAGCACACGACCTCGGCCGCGACCCGATGGTCTTGCTTGGAACTCTGGTTGAGCGCATTGACCGCCTTGAAGAGGAGATGATTGACTCAGAGTCCTTCCTGACTTGGGCAGAAGGTCTTGATGCTGGCCACGACTCCATTGCCGATGCAGAGCGTGAGCTTGAGTTTGCCCACGTCTGGGTTGCCCACGACCGACTCCTTGCTGAGCGAGGTGCTCGGTCAGCGCCTGCAGCTGTGCGCGACGCAGTCGGCCTGCTTGAACGCAACCCTGCCTTGCGTGAGAAGTTCGCTGCCGGTTGGGAACAGGTAATCGCGGACGGCGTTGAAGACTTCGACAACGGTGCCTGGCGGCTCGTCGAACTGCTCGGCTTGACCGACGGAAGCCTCACTGTCATCACGAACCCGGCTGAAGGGTCACGTCGCCTGCGCGGAGCATTCCGCAGCCACACAGAGTCACTGATGGCACTTGAACCGAAGCCAGAGGTTGTTGAACTCTCAACGGTGCACCGTGCGCCCAGCGAACGCGAGTTTTGGCAGGCGACCAACGAGCGCGCTCAAGCTCAGGCGATCGCCGCCGATGTTGAGCGACTGGTGCTCAAAGAAGGCGTCCCTGCAAACAGGATCGCTGTTGTTGTTGAGTCGCCGACTCGCGAGGCGCCTGCGATTGAGGTCGCGCTTGAAGAACGCGCGATGCCCAACCGCGTCAACTCGGGTCAGGCCTTCTTCCAGCGTGGGGAGATCCGTGACCTGCTCGCTTGGCTGCGTCTTCTAGTTGACCCTGCCGATGGCGCTGCAGTTGCCCGTGCTCTTGCTCGCCCGCCGATTGGCCTGGGCGCAGCTGACATCGCCAGCTGCTCAAAGATTGCCCGCAAGCGCAAGATTGACCTTGTAGCTGGAGCCCGCGCCGCGACTGAATCACCGCAAGTGCCGCCAGAAGCGCGCGACCGACTGTTTGGCTTCCTTCGCCTCCACCGCCTCGCAACCCAAGCAGTTGACGTCCTCCGCCCTGACCTCTTCGTTCACCGCCTGATCGAACGCCTTGGCCTGCGCGCCTCGCTCGCCTACTCAGCATCACCACAGGCAGCAGAGCGGCTGCGTGCGCTTGCGGTTTTCGGAGAGATTGCTGCAGCACACGTTCGCCGTGACCCACAGGCCACAGCACGCGACTTCGCAAGGCACATCACAGCGATTGCCCGGTCAGGCTTCCCGGGTTCGGAGACCGGGATCGCGATGCCACCTGGTGACTACCCAGCGGTGGAGATCGTTGGCCTTGACGCTCTGCGTGACAAAGAGTTTGACCATGTATTCATCGCTGGCCTTGATGCTGGCCGCACTCGCACAATGGTCCGCCAAGCAGCTGAGCCGCTGCCGGAGTCGTTGCTTCCAGAAGACCTTCCAGCTGCCAGCGAGAAGCTCGGCGAGACGATCAGCCGCCAGCTCCTGAGGGCGGCCGTTGGCAGGGCTACAACCCGGGTGGTATTCAGCCACTCGCGGACAGGAACCCGCGGCGACGCACTTCACCCCAGTCCATACGCGGAGGACCTTCGGCTTGAAGCTGGAGCTGAGTGGGAAGAGCGCGAGACGGAGCTGTTCTCACCCGGGGAGTCTCTCGAGGCGACCTACCGGATAATGCGCGACGAGCTGCTTGAAGTGATCGAGGCCACGGGCAGCTCGATGCTGGAACTGAAGCTCGATACTGGCGACGAAGTTGACCAAGCTGTGGTCAGGTTCCTTGAGCTGCTGAAGCTGTCAGCGCTTGCTGGCCGGCCGGAAGGGCACGCCGCTGCTGAGTCACTTGCTGCAGTGAATGAACGTCTTCGCTCCGTTGCGACTGAGAGCCAACGTGAGGCGCTCGCCGCCTCGCGGCTTGACAACTGGATCACCGATGCTGACGCGGGAGCACGAGACCGGGACCGCGTACTCTCAGCTCGCAGCGAGCCATCACTGCAGGCATTCCTGCCCCGCCACGGCCAAGGACTTGCGCTCTCAGCCGGCGACTTGGAGACCTACCGGACCTGCCCCCTCCGCTACAAGTTCGCGCGAGTGATGCGAGTCCCACAGGACCCAACGATCGCCCAGAGGTTCGGCATCGTCGTCCACCAAGTCCTTGAGCGTTGGCACCGCGGCGAGGGCGGCAGTCAACAGGACCTCCTTAACCTGCTTGACAGGTCATGGCGCAGGTCTGGCCTTGGCGAAGGTGAACGCGAGCGACAGCTGAAGACAAAGGCCCGCGACGCTCTGGTTCGTTACTACGCGCGCGACGGAGAGCGACATGCGGAAACCGTTTGGCTCGAGCGCGGCTTCGCTTTCAAGATTGGCCCACACACCGTCCGTGGCCGCGTTGACCG
>CAZZKI010000216.1:0-2997 GCA_964654785.1 uncultured Solirubrobacteraceae bacterium | reverse complement strand
GTGCGCGACTGAACGATGTGGTCGTACTGCTCAAAGACTGGCCGTCGCGAGGCGAGGTTGGCACCACCGAGTAGCGAGGCGAGAGTCTCAGCTTGGTCGGCCTGTTCTGGCATGTCAGCCGGTGGCGCCGGGTAAAGGCCCTCAGCTGGTGGGGCCGGGTGAAGGTCATACAGCGGGCAGTCGTCCACGAGAGCCTTGACGGGGATGTCACCAACAACATCTGCGCCCTTGAGAATCCTCATGTGGTCGCCCTCTGTGACGACACCGATGTCAGTCGCAAGCAGTTCCCACTTCTCGCAAATCTCGAGCACTGCGCCGACCTTGCTCGGTTCAACGATTGCGAGCATCCGCTCCTGCGACTCGCTGACCATGATCTCGAACGGCTCCATGTCAGCTTCGCGAAGCGGGATGCGTGAGATATCCAGGTCAAGGCCGACTTCGCCTTGGGCTGCCATCTCCGAAGCTGATGAGGTCAGGCCGGCAGCCCCAAGGTCTTGGAGTGCGACAAGTAGATCCTCGCCGATCAGCTCAAGGCAAGCCTCAAGAACCTTCTTCTCAGCGAATGGGTCGCCGATCTGAACCGTTGGGCGCTTGTCAGCGTCATCGTCACCCAGCTCGGCACTTGCCAATACGGAAGCGCCGCCGATTCCATCCCGCCCGGTGAGGGCGCCCATTAGGATCACGCGGTTGCCGACACCGGTCGCTGCGCATCGCATCAGCCGGTCTGGGTCGGCAATGCCAACGCACATCGCATTTACGAGGCAGTTGGATTCGTAAGAAGGGTCAAAGTGGATCTCGCCGCCGACTGTCGGAACACCAATCGAGTTGCCGTAGTGGCCAATTCCTGCGACGGCACGGTCAAGTAGCCAGCGTGAGCGGTCCGAGTCTGGGTAACCGAAGCGAAGCGAGTCGAGCATCGCAATCGGCCTCGCGCCGAGAGCGATCACGTCACGGAGAATTCCGCCAACGCCAGTAGCAGCACCTTGGAAAGGCTCTACTGCGCTCGGGTGGTTGTGCGACTCCACTTTGAAGGCAACCGCGAGGCCAGCCACATCAACTGCACCGGCATTCTCGCCAACACCGAGGAGAAGGCGCTCACCCTCAGTTGGAAGTCGACGCAGAACCTTCTTGGAGTGCTTGTAAGCGCAGTGCTCGCTCCAAAGGAGCGAGAACATCGCAAGCTCAACCTCATTGGGCTCACGGCCCATCAGGTCAACGATCATCGAGTACTCAGGCTCGGTCAGGCCAAGGTCCTTGGCCCGCTCAAGCCCAGGTACTTGCTCCTCAGCTTGCGGTGCCAACGCCCTCACGCTCCTTCAGGATTGAGGAGAAAAGCTTGAGCCCATCTGCTGAACCTGTGATCGCATCAACAGCGTGCTCTGGGTGTGGCATCAGGCCCACAACATTCCCGTCGGGCGATGAAACTCCGGCGATGTCAGCAACCGACCCGTTCGGATTCTGGCCAGGCGCATATCGGAAGGCGACTTGGCCGTCAGCTTCAAGTTGGGCGACAGTCTCGTCGTCTGCGAACCAGCGGCCGCTCATGTGCTTGACCGGGATTGACAGGCGCTCGCCAGCGTCACATGCTGCCGTCCACGGAGTGCTTGGGCGCTCAACGATGATGTCCACCTGTCGGCAGAGGAAGCGAAGACCATTGTTTGCGAGCAGAGCGCCGGGCAGCAGGCCCGCCTCGCAGAGAACTTGGAACCCGTTGCAGATTCCCAGTACTGGCCCGCCCTCTTTGGCGAACTGAGCGACAGCTTCCATGACCGGTGAGAAGCGAGCGATTGCACCGGGGCGAAGGTAATCGCCGTATGAGAATCCGCCGGGTACGACGACCGCGTCAACTCCACCAAGGTCACGGCTGCCGTGCCAAAGCAGTTCCGCATCACCGACAAGTGCGCAAGCGTCAAGAGCATCCTGTTCATCACAGGAGCCGGGGAAGCGGACTACGCCAATGCGGACTGACACGTAGTGATCAGCCCTCGTCGAGCTGAATCTCGAAATCTTCGATCAACGTGTTGGCCAGCAGGTTCTCGCAGAGCGATTCAAGCTGGGACGCGTCGTCCACCTCAAGTTCAACAAGCCGGCCGACGTGAACGTTCTTGATGCCGTCGAAGCCGAGAGCCGGCAGGGCGCGCTCCACCGTCTGGCCTTGGGGGTCAAGGATCCCCTGCTTGGGCCGAATCAGCACTCGTGCCTTCATTGGTTGGTCCTCTCCAGCCACGCATCAAGTGACTCTCCTGTCAGGAGTTCGTATGCCTCGCGGTAGCGGGCGATGGTCGCATCAGCAATTTCCTGAGGGATTTCAGGAGCCGGTGGCTTCTTGTCCCAACCAGTTGAGGTCGCCCAATCACGAACGATCTGTTTGTCGAAGCTAGCTTGGCCGCGGCCCGGCTCGTACTCATCAGCAGGCCAGAAACGGCTTGAGTCAGGGGTGAGGACTTCGTCGCCAATCGTGAGGACTCCGTCCTCGTCCTCGCCGAACTCGAACTTCGTGTCAGCGAGGATGATCCCCCGCTCGCGGGCATATGCGGCGCCTTCCTTGTAGATCTGAATGGAAAGGTCGCGGACCTTTGTCATCAGGTCACGATCGCCAACAACACCACAAGCGGTATCGAAGTCAATGTTTTCGTCGTGGTCTCCTACTTCAGCCTTGGTAGCCGGTGTGAAGATTGGCTCAGGCAGTTGGGATGACTCCTGAAGGCCTTCAGGCAGCGGTACTCCACAGACTGTTCCTGACTCTTGGTACTCAGCCCAACCGGAGCCAGCGAGGTAACCACGGACAACGCACTCCACAGGAAGCATCTCCAGCTTTCGCACCAGTACTGCGCGGCCGCGAACTTCCTCCGGAACCCCTTCGGTCACCGAGACAGTGTGGTTCTGCACAAGCCCAGCGATCCTGTCGAACCAGAAAGCTGAGATCGCAGTTAGGACTGCGCCCTTTCCAGGAATCGGCGTGGGGTGGACTGCGTCAAAGGTGGAGACTCTGTCGCT
>CAZZKI010000215.1:0-3012 GCA_964654785.1 uncultured Solirubrobacteraceae bacterium | reverse complement strand
ACTGCTTGGCTTCTCGCCAGGCGCCGGTTCAAGGGTCGGTCTGTCGCGATAACCCTGATTGAGCTGCCCCTAGTCCTCCCCCCTGCCGTCGCGGGAATTGCACTGCTCGCAGCCTTCGGGCCAATGGGAATTCTCGGAGGCGCCGAGGAGTCGCTGGGCGTTCGACTGGTCCTGGAAACCGCGGGCGTTGTGGTGGCCCTTGTTTTCGTGTCCGCCCCTTTCCACATCCGTCAAGCCGAAGCGGCCTTCTCTTCATTGGACAAGGGAATTCTTGAAGCCTCAGAAACGCTGGGAGCGAGCGATGCGCGCACATTCCTGAGAGTCGCCGTCCCGACCGCACTGCCCGCACTGGCTGCGGGCGCGACCCTTTCCTTCGCACGCGCACTTGGAGAATTCGGTGCGACCTTGATGTTCGCCGGCTCCTTGCGAGGCGTTACGCAGACTGCACCCTTGGCGATCTACGAAGGATTCGGAAGCAACCTGCCCGGAGCCGAGGCACTTTCAGCCGTGCTCGTTGCCGCGGCAGCTGCACTCCTCCTGACCATGAGACTTCTAACCAATCGTTGGACGGCTAGCAATGTTTCGGTTTGACCTAACCGGCCAAGTTGGCGATCTGAGCATCGCTGCGGCCACTTCCGTGCAAGCAGGAGAAGCCTTGCTCGTGACAGGCCCGTCGGGGTCCGGCAAGACGACACTTTTGCGAATGCTCGCTGGCCTTCATCCGGTGGCATCCGGAGACATTGAGCTGAATGGAGAAAAGTGGTTTGCCAACGGAGCAGGCCGCCCTGCCGGAGAGCGCCAGATTGGCTTTGTGTTCCAGAACTCAGCGCTATTCCCTCGCATGTCTGCATTGCGGAATGTGACTTTCGGAATGAGAGGCGAAGCCCGCGAGGACCGAGCACTTGAGATCCTCGAGTCGCTTGGCCTGTCCGCAGTCGTTCACTCCCGAGCCTCGCGCCTGTCAGGAGGGGAGCAGCAACGGGTAGCGATAGCGCGGGCAGTTGCATCAGACCCTCAACTACTGCTTCTGGACGAACCGTTCACTGCACTTGACACAGACAACGCTGTTCGCGCAGCCGAAGTTGTGAGCAACGCGATTCGCAGTTTTTCGATTCCCGCAGTGCTTGTGACGCACCGGCCGGTTCCACAGATCCCATTCGGGCAGGTTGCGCTCAGGTTAGAGGCGGGCAAGCCAGCCGTTTCAGTTTCGGCTGACTCTGCCTTCTCGTTGACAAGTCGATAGCCCCACGCCTTATCCTCAATGGATCGCGAGGCCGGGTGGCGGAATTGGCATACGCGGCCGACTTAAAATCGGCTGCCCTCTGAGGGCTTGTGGGTTCGAACCCCACCCCGGCCACTGCGATCTAACTCCTTCATAGAGGGCTGCCAGCCCACGATTTTCGAAGCGCAAGCTCGATCTTGCAAGATTTTGGCGCCATTTTGACTCGGGAATCAGTGTTGGAAAACGCTGCATTTCCGGAATGGCCGTGAACGAGCCAAAACCTAGGCAGCGTGCGGTTTATCACACTCTTTTTGGCGCATTAAAGACCTCCGAAAACGGCGTTGACTCGCGAGTCATTGACTGCTGAATCGACCGTCATTACAGGCTTTTCCGGGATTTAGCCTACGGTTGTGTCATAGCTAAATCGGGCGTTGCGAAACTCCCAAGCGTCCAAAGTGTTGAAAGGAATGGAACGGGGTCAAAATGGAAGCAGCATCGATCAAGACCAACTCACCAGCAGCCGTCAGGGAAGGCGTCGCCTCCCCTCTGCTTCGTCTTCAGTCTGATGATCGCCTCGTCGCTCTTACGCGTCGTGGCAACCAAGGAGCCTTCGAGGTTCTCGTCGCTCGCTACCAGTCGAAGCTCCTCTCCTTCTGCCGGCACATGCTCGGCAACCGCGAGGACGCAGAGGACGTGCTCCAGGAAGTCTTCGCAGCTGCCTACACGGCAATGCTGGCTGACGACCGCCCAATCATGGTCAAGCCGTGGCTCTACAGGATCTGCCGCAACCGGTCCCTGAACCACATGCGCAAGGCCAAGCCGGTCGGCGTTGACTCAATGGACATCCATGTGTCCTCACACGGCCTGACAACTGCTGACCAAGCTCATCGCCGCGAAGAGTTCCGCGACCTGATGGACGACATCTCACTTCTGCCTGAGACCCAGCGCACCGCACTGATGCTGCGCGAGATGGACGGCATGCCATACGAGGAGATCGCAGCCGCGATGGACACGACGGTCCCGTCAGTCAAGTCACTCCTGGTCCGAGCTCGAGTTGCTTTGGCTGAGATGTCAGAGGCTCGCGGCCTGACTTGCGACGAAGTTCGAATCGAACTTGGCGAAGTCGCCGAAGGGTTGACCCGGCGCCTCACTCCTCCTGTCAAGCGCCACCTCAAGGGCTGTGACCGCTGTAAGGAGTTCAAGGCTCAACTCACAGCTCAGGACGCTGTGATGGCAGCCTTCGCTCCAGTGGGTGCCCTGATCGCTGCCAAACAGTGGATCGTTGCCCAGATCGGAATTGGTGGCAGCCAAGCCACGAGCGGCTCCGCAGCAGCAGGTACATCTGCTGCTAGCGCAAGCGCATCAGCTGGCAGCATTGCCGGGAGCATCTCCGCCGGCGCGTCAACAGTCGCATCTAAGGCAGCTGCAGGCATCGCAGCAGCAGCCATTGTGACTGCCCAGGTGGCACCTGTTGGCGTAGACGCAATTCGCAACAGCGAAGCCGTGGTTACGCACTCGGCGCCAGCAGTCCGGGCAGCAGCGGCACCCAAGCCAGCAGCTAAGCCGGTTGCGGTTGCAGCTCCAGCTGTCACCACAGCGACGATCGCAGTTGAGCCTGCGGTAGCGGTTGACGCCACCACCACAGCAGCAACTCCAGGCAGTACGTCTGCCGCGAACGACTCTGGAGCGACCGTCACCACAACCGACTCAACATCGCTTCCAGTTGATCTGGGAGACACCACAACACCTTCAGACAATGGCACCGGAGCTAATGGCTCTGAGGCTGCAGG
>CAZZKI010000214.1:0-3024 GCA_964654785.1 uncultured Solirubrobacteraceae bacterium | reverse complement strand
TGTCGGCGATCAAGCGCATCGAAGGGCCGGGCGGGAATGAGTAAGTCCCGCGGGCGAGGAACTCCTTGATGATGTCGTTCTGAGTAGTTCCTTGAAGTTGGTCCTCTGAGACGCCCTGATCCTCGGCTGTGACGATGTAGAGGGCAAGCAGCCAAGCAGCGGTTGCGTTAATCGTCATCGAAGTGTTCATCTTGTCCAGCGGAATGCCATCAAGCAGGACCTTCATGTCTGCCTTGTGGGCTACGGGAACGCCAACCTTGCCGACCTCGCCGCGGGCAAGCTCGTCACCAGCGTCGTAGCCAGTCTGAGTTGGCAGGTCAAACGCGATCGAAAGACCTGTTTGACCCTTCTCAAGATTGGTGCGATAAAGCTCGTTGGACTTGGCGGCCGTTGAGTGGCCAGCGTAGGTCCGCATCATCCAGGGGCGGTCGGGCTGTGAAAGTCGGTGTTCGCTCATGGGGTGAAAGTGTAGGTACTGTCCATGAACATGAGTACGCACGCAGAGCTTGAACCGATTGACCTCCTACACCTCGGCCGTGAAAAGGTGCTTTGTTGCTGGCGCCTCGGGGACCTGATTGTTGACCCGGGACCAAGTGTTTGTGGGGACACGCTGGAAGCTGCGCTTGGGGGACGCGTCCCAAAAGCGATTCTTCTGACCCACATTCACCTTGACCATGCTGGCGGCACTGGCGAGCTGGTCAAGCGTTGGCCGGGGGTTGAGGTCTATGTGCACGAGCGAGGTGCTCGGCACATGATTGACCCCTCAAAGCTTGTCGCCAGCGCAGGCATGCTCTACAAGGAAGAGATGGAGCGCCTCTGGGGGGCGATCACTCCGATCCCAGAGGAGTCCGTACGTGTCCTCAAGGGCGGGGAGGCTCTTGATCTTGAAGGCGGGATTGAGGTTGCCTACACGCCTGGGCATGCTCAGCACCATGTCGCCTATAAGCACCTTGACTCCGGGATGGTCTTTGTCGGCGATGTAGCTGGAGTGCGGATTCCGCCGGGTAACGCAACAGTGGCGCCGACTCCACCACCGGACATTGATGTCGAGACTTGGCACCAGTCAATTGAGCTGATCCGCAACTGGCAGCCCAAGATGCTTGGACTCACACACTGGGGGCTTGTGGACGACCCTGAGCGGCAGCTCGACGCAGTCGCGACTTGCCTTGACGATCACGCGGCGCTTGCCAAAGACCTTGGCCCAGAGGACTTTGCTGTCGCAGTCAAGGAGCGACTTGCGAAGGAACTCGGTGCTGAAACGGCCGAGGCTTACTTCCAAGCCTCACCGCCGGACCAACTCCATGCAGGACTGGAGCGCTACTGGCGCAAGAAGGCTGAGCGAGAAGCTGGAGACGGAGCTTGACCGACACAATTGAGAAGGAACGGCTGTCCGGCCCCGGAACTGGGTTGGGCGGCAACTGGAATGTGATCGTCCTCAATGACGACCACAACACCTTTGACCACGTTGCCAATGTGTTGGCGAGGTACATCCCCGGAATCACAGTTGCTGACGGCTTTCGGATCGCAGACGCGATCCACGCATCTGGAAAAGCGATCGTCTGGACCGGCCCGTTAGAGCCTGCAGAGCACTACCTCGATCAGCTCGCGTCGGCGGGGCTCACAATGGCCCCGCTCGAACGCTGCTGAAAGTTAAACCTGCTCGTAGCTTGCGCTGCCGCTGACGATCGTGTCATTCCAGCTGTAGAGAACTCCAAGCTGGAAGTGACCCGCGTATTCGATCCGGAAGGTCTGAAACTCGGGGCCTTCCCACCAGCGGTAAAAATCGGCGGTATTCGGGAAGTCGGCTGACAAAATGAACTTGTAGCGGTCCTCTCGATTACGGGTCACGCAGAACTCTGTCGCCCCGTAGTTCAGCGCGGTACGCGCGATGCCTGAGAGGCCTTCCTCCAGCGAGTCGCCACGTAGGCCAGTCGCGTAGTAGGGGATCTGAACTTTTCCTCCGTGTGCTCCGGCCATTAGGCACCTACCTCCGCGCGAATCGCGCCTGGTCCGTCCTCAGTCTTGCCTTCACCCTCTGCGGCAGCGCCGACGAGGATCGAGATCTTGCCGAGGTGCTTGTTGTCGCTAAGCAGCTGGTGAGCCTCTGCGACCTGATCGAATCCCATCGTCTTCCAGAGTACCGGGCGCACCTTCGCACTTTCGATCAGCTCGTTAGCGCGGGTTGCCTCCCAAGCGTTTGCGAAGTGGGAACCGATGATCTGCTTCTGACGCATCCACAGGTAGCGGACATCGAAATCAAGGTTGTAACCCGATGTTGCGCCGCAGATGACGACCTTGCCGAACGGGCGGACGCAGAGCACTGAAGTTGGGAATGTTGCCTGTCCAACATGCTCAAAGACGATGTTCGGTGCCTCGCCGAGGATCTCCTCAACTGCTTGGCAGAAGCGGCGTGACTCCTTGAAGCGTGCCTTCTCTTCCTCGGGGGTCTCGCCGCCCTTACGCATCATCCCTGCGAACTCATTTCGGTCAATCCAGCCAGTCGCACCAAGTTCTTCAAGCAGCTTGCCCTTGTCTGGAGACGAAACCACACCAACGCAGTCTGCTCCGGCTGCAACACACAGCTGAACTGCGAACACCCCAAGGCCGCCTGCGGCGCCCCAAATAAGGACCTTGTCGCCAGCCTGAATTTCAGCCTGGTCCATAAGCATGCGGTAGGCGGTGAAGTAGGTAAGGCCATAAGACGCTGCCTCTTCCCAGCTCAAGCTCTTTGGCTTTGGAAGAAGTTGCTGGGCCTGCACCTTGCAGTACTCGGCGAAGGATCCCCAAGTTGTCTCGTAGGCCCAGATCCTCTGGCTTGGGGCAGCAAGTGGGTCGAAGCCGTGAACCTCTGGGTCCTCGTATGAGGCTTGGTTGCAGTGGACTACAACTTCGTCGCCGACCTTCCAGCGGGTTACGCCTTCGCCGACCTTCCAGACGATGCCTGATGCGTCCGACCCGCCAATGTGGTGCCCGGTCTCAGGGTGATCGCCGTAACGGAAGACTGAGATCGGCTCGCCGCGGGCA
>CAZZKI010000213.1:0-3043 GCA_964654785.1 uncultured Solirubrobacteraceae bacterium | reverse complement strand
ACTGCGTACTCCATCGGCAATTCCTTGACGATCGGCTCAATGAAACCGTTGACGATCAGCTTGCTGGCTTCTTCCTCTGGGATGCCACGGCTCATCAGGTAGAAGAGCTGCTCTTCGCCCACCTTGGAAACGGTTGCCTCGTGGCCGACGGTTACGTCGTCCTCGCCGATGCGAATCGTTGGGTAGGTGTCTGAGCGGCTGTCCTCGTCAAGCAGAAGGGCGTCGCAGACGACCTTCGACTTGGCGCCGTGCGCACCATCAGCTACCTCGAGCAGGCCGCGGTATGACGAGCGGCCGCCGTCCTTGGAAATGGACTTGGCGAAGATGTTCGACGTTGTGTTTGGTGCTGCGTGGACGATCTTGCCGCCAGCGTCCTGATGCTGTCCATTGCCCGCAAACGCGATCGAGAGGATCTCACCGTGTGCGCGCTCGCCCGTCAGGTAGACAGCTGGGTACTTCATCGTCAGCTTCGAGCCAAGGTTGCAGTCAACCCACTCGACAGTTGCGTCAGCTTCAGCAACAGCACGCTTCGTCACGAGGTTGAAGACGTTCTGCGACCAATTCTGAACAGTCGTGTAACGGATTCGGGCGCCTGGCTTGGCGATCAACTCAACGACCGCGGAGTGCAGTGAGTCTGATGAATAGGTGGGCGCCGTGCAGCCTTCGACGTAGTGAACGTATGAACCCTCGTCGGCGATGATCAGCGTCCGCTCGAACTGGCCCATGTTCTCCGTGTTGATTCGGAAGTAGGCCTGCAGTGGCATCTCGACGTGAACACCGGGTGGGACGTAGACGAATGAGCCGCCTGACCAAACTGCGCTGTTAAGAGCAGCGAGCTTGTTGTCGTTGGCAGGGATGATCGAAGCGAAGTACTCCTTGACGAGGTCCTCGTGCTCACGAAGGCCCGAGTCCATGTCCTTGAAGATGACTCCTTGTTCCTCCAGGTCCTCACGGATCTGGTGGTAGACAACTTCAGACTCGTACTGGGCGCCAACTCCCGCGAGGAACTTGCGCTCAGCCTCAGGAATGCCAAGGCGGTCGAAGGTCTTCTTTACGTCCTCTGGAACATCGTCCCATGAACGCTCTGCCCGCTCTGAGGCGCGGACGAAGTAGTGAATGTCGTCGAAGTCAACTTCGGCGAGCATTGGCGAGCCCCAAGTTGGCATTGGGCGAGCCTCGAAGTAATCAAGTGACTTGAGGCGGAAGTCGCGCATCCACTGCGGCTCATTCTTGAACTCGCTGATCTGCTCAACCAGTTCACGAGTCAGGCCCTTGGGCGCCTTGAAGAGGTAGTTCTCCGGATCGGAGAAACCAAACTTCTCGTCGTAATCAGAGTTGATCTCGCGGAGGCCTTCGTTCTCGTCAGGCTCAACTGAAGATGCTGTTGCTGCGTCGGGTGGCTGGGTCATGTCAGGAGACCTCCAGGGTGATGGTGTCGCCGTCGAGCTTCACCGGGTAGGTGTCAACGGCCTTGTAAGCGGGCAGGGTCAGCGCTTTGCCGGAGCGCAGGTCAAACAGGGCGCCATGGCGGGGACATTCGATCGCACAACGATCGGTGTCAACCTCGCCTTCGCCAAGGTCGCCGTCGTCGTGTGAGCAACGGTCTTCGATGGCAAGGATCTCGCCGTCAACATTGAGGACGAGGATCTCCAAGTCCTCCCACGCAACAGTCTTCCGCTCGCCGGGCGGGAGTTCAGATACAGCGCAGACTGTGAGTGTTTCGGGCATATTTGTGGCGGCTTTCATCTCCTACCGCGGAGGTAGGAGTTGGACTTGGGAGTCTAGCGAGAGTCCGGATGCGGAGCCGGGCGGGTTCACCGGAGCGCCAGGACGATCTTCAAAGCTTTGTCCACTTGGATGAGTTCATCCACGTTGAGTCTCCCAACAGACTTGCCAAGTCGCTGTACCGCGCTGGCTCGCACCTTGTCCGCGAGTAGCTTTGTTTGTTGGCCTTCGATCTCAACGGTGGGCCGAAAGGGTGCTTCCATCGCTGACTGGGAGGTCGGTACGACAATCACCGTGCTGCCCGCCGAGATCAAGTCGGACTGCACCACGACTGCAAACCGCTCTCCGCGCTGTTCGCTTCCGCGAAGGTCCTTTGGCTCGCGTATCCGAAAGATCTCTCCGCGAACCATTAGAGCGGAATGTCCTCCCACGGATCGCCGAAAACTCGGTCGAGTTCCTCCGACTCCGCGCGCTCTGCCGGATTCTCTGCAATCAGTCTGGAGGCCTCGCGGATTGATTCATCGCTAAGACGTCGCTCATGTGCCTCAAGCAGCGCCCTTCGGACTGCATCCGACGTCGTAAGGCCGTCAAGCCGCTCGATCGAGCGAAGAGCTCGCTCCGCTTCAGCGTCCAGCCTTACGTTGATCGCCTTTGCCACAAGCACAATGTAGCGAATGTAATACACATTGTGTTACACAACTGCGACCCAATGAGCCAGCTCTGCGCAGTCACTGGGAAGAAACTCAGATGGAGTCGAGGTTGCCGTCAGCCGGCGGAGTGGCGTCGGGCACATCCGACTCCCAGTCCACCGCAGCGCCTAGGGCTGCACTCTTCAAAACCTTGAGGCTCAGCATCGCGCACTTCATCCGAGTGGCGCTGATGTCAATTCCCAATAGCTCCAAGATCGTGTTCTTGTCCATCCGGACGACGTCGTCAACCTTCATGCCGACGATCTCATCGCTAACCAAGGAGGCTGACGCCTGGGAGATTGCGCAGCCGTCACCGGAGAAGGCGATCTCGGTAACGGTGCCCTCGCCGTCGGTCTTCAACTCAACTTTGAGCTGGTCTCCGCAGAGTGGGTTGTTGTCCTCAGCTTCCATCTCAGGCGCGTCAAGGTGGCCCCAGTTGTGTGGGCGCTTGTAGTGCTCGAGGATCTGTTCGCGGTAGAGCTCTTCCATAGGTCTCTAATCCCCGAAGATACGCCGAACCTCGCCGAGCGCGGCGAGAAGTCTGTCTACATCTTCATCCGAGTTGTGAACTGCAAAGGAGGCTCGAGTGGTCGAAGAGACCCCAAGGTGGTCCATCAGAGGCCCTGCGC
>CAZZKI010000212.1:0-3048 GCA_964654785.1 uncultured Solirubrobacteraceae bacterium | reverse complement strand
AGTCCAGCGTGATCTCCGAGGTATCGGTTGGCGAGGTTGTTGCTGGACTGGAAGGCGTGTCGGGTGGGATGGCTCCGAAGCTCGGCGCTTGTGTGGATGCTGTCCAAGGCGGCGTGGCTTCTGCCCACATCGTTGACGGTCGAGTCGAGCATTCCCTGTTGCTTGAGTTGTTCACTCTTGACGGTTGCGGAACCAAGATCGTTCCGGACGCGTGACATGAGCCTTGAGCATCTGCAGGGGCTAGAGGCCTCACACATGATGCCGAACTACAAGAGGCTTCCTGTTGAGTTTGTTAGAGGCTCCGGGGCCACTCTTTGGGACTCCGATGGCAATGAGTACCTCGACCTGCTCGCCGGGATCGCAGTGGACAATGTCGGCCACTGCCATCCGAAGGTTGTGAGCGCAGTGCAGGAGCAGGCTTCGGAGCTTTTGCACGTTTCGAACCTCTTCTACACAGAGCCAGCCATGGTGTTGGCCGACCGACTCGCCAATCTGAGCATTGGAGGAAAGGTCTTCTTCTGCAACAGCGGGGCTGAGGCAAATGAGGCCGCAATCAAGCTGGCGAGGCGCCACAAGCCGGGCGGTGAAATCGTCGTTCTCTATGGCGCATTTCACGGGCGGACAATGGGTGCCCTGTCAGCGACCCCTCAGGAAGACAAGCAAGCTCCTTTCGCTCCGCTGGTGCCGGGATTCGTTCCGGTCTGCGCCGATGCAACAGCGATCAGTGACGCGGTCGGCCCAAGTACGGCTGCAGTTCTTCTTGAGCCGATCCAAGGTGAGGGCGGGGTTCATGTCGTACCGGACGAGGTGCTGTCCGCGGCCCGTGCTGCCTGCGACCAGCATGGGGCCCTTTTGATTTTCGATGAGGTCCAGACCGGGGCAGGGCGCACCGGGACTCTGTGGGCCTACCAATCCACCCCAGTAATGCCCGATGTGCTGACACTGGCCAAGGGCCTCGGAGGAGGTCTCCCGATCGGAGCGCTGGTGACCGGCTCAAATCTAAAAACGGTCCTTCAAGCAGGTGACCACGGCTCGACATTTGCCGGTGGCCCCCTTGTGTCGGCAGCTGCGCTTGCTTCACTTGATGTGATCACCGAAGCGCAGTTCCTTGAAGATGTTTGCTCGAGAGGTCTTCAGTTCGAAAGTGGCCTGCGCGCCATGCCAGAGGTAGAGCAGGTTCGCGGCAAGGGGCTGATGATCGGCTTTGATGTCGCTGGAGGTGCCCCTGATCTGGTGTCTCGAGCACTGGTTGAGGAGAAACTGGTCATCAACGCAACCGGCCCCAAGACAGTTAGGTTGGTTCCACCGCTTGTGATCACCGAGGCTGAGGTCGACTCAGCGCTCGAGAGGCTGCAGCGCCTCTTGTCCGCGCCAAACTCTCAGGCCGCGTAGGCTTCCCAACCGTGAGCGAAGAACTTATTCATCCGCCAGTGACAACCTCCTACGAAGCCGAGCCGGACTCGGTTGGGCGCGTGCTGCTGCTCTACAGCGGCGGGCTCGATACGTCGGTCATGCTGCATTGGATTCAGCAGAACTACGGAGCTGAGGTTGTAACTCTGACAGTCAATCTTGGCCAGCCGGATGAGGACTACACCGAGGTAGTCGACAAGGCCAAGCTGCTCGGCGCTGTAGAAGCTCGAGTTGTTGACGCCCGCCAGGAATTTGCCGACGACTACATCGTGCCTGCCATCAAGGCCAACGCCCTTTACGGAGGCGGCTATCCACTTTTCACAGCTCTCGGCCGGCCTCTTATCGCGAAGATTGCTGTTGACATTGCGCGTGAGACCGGCTGCGACACGATCGCTCACGGCTGCACAGGCAAGGGCAACGATCAGGTCAGGATTGAAGCCACGGTTGCCACTCTGGCACCTGAGCTGAAGGTCATTGCGCCGGTTAGGTCCTGGGCAATGGGTCGCGAAGAGGAGATCGAGTACTGCCGCGAGCACAACATTCCAATGAAGGGCGGAACTGAGGTCGCGCCGTACTCAATCGACGACAACCTTTGGGGTCGCTCGTCGGAGGGGCGCTGGATTGAGGACCTCGATCAAGCTCCGATGGAGGATGTCTTCCAGCTCGTGACTGTGCCGGAAAAGGCACCGGATGAAGGGCAGATCATTGAGGTGGGATTTGAGAAGGGCATTCCTGTCTCACTTGATGGTGAGCGGCTTCCGATCATCGACCTGATCGAAAGGGTGGCTGAGGTTGCCTCCAAGCACGGCGTCGGAATCCTTGACCACATTGAGGACCGAATCGTTGGGCTCAAGGTAAGGGACATTTACGAAGTTCCTGCAGCCACGGTGCTTCTTTCAGCTCACCGAGAGCTTGAGCGTCTCTGTGGCACCAGCCACCAGAACCGTTTCAAGGAAGCGATGGACGAGCAATGGGCTTGGCTTGTTTACGCAGGCCTCTGGTGGGAGCCGCTTCGGTCAGACCTTGACGCCTTCATGGACGCTTCCAACGAGATGGTTACTGGCACCATTGGGATGAAGCTCTTCAAGGGTTCGGCGACGGTTGTGACGAGGGCTTCAGCCAATGCCGTCTACGACAGTCAGCTCGCGACATTCAGCGAGTCCGGTGGCCTGTTTAGGCAGACCGCATCCCCAGGTTTCATCGAGCTGTTCTCTCTGCAGTCCAGAATGGCCTGGCAGGTTCGTAACAACCCCGCAGGTTCCGGGGAAAACTAAGTCTTAAGTCCGCTCACGCGAGTACCTTCGCGTGAATGGTTTCTGAGGCTTCATCCAACCCGCAGCGTGGTGGTCACCTCCGCCTAGTTGGCAGCGGGGCTGGCGACGAAGCCAGCGAACAGCGCAAACACATCCAGACAGAGGGCATTCCCGTCCTGACGCCGGCCGAGGCGCGCGCCAAGGGGATACGTGAGGAAGCTGAAGCTTTCCGCGTTGCTCGTGCACAAACCGCCCCGATTGCGGAGTCCGTGCAGCCTCAATTGAAGCCCCCGATTGAAATGCATACCGAGACTGTCGTGCCGCCGACATCTGTTCCTCTTGAAGAGCTTGGCTCACGATTCGAGGCACTAGCCCCTACTTCGAC